>DASVGC010000094.1:0-4743 GCA_036379735.1 Nitrososphaeraceae archaeon | reverse complement strand
GAAAAATTATCGAATATTTTGTCAAAGCACTTATATTCAAGCAAAATAACCTTACCATCGTATTTACAAATATGGAGGTTTGAAAATGCCTAATACTGGTATAGTAAAATATCATGTTAAACTTAAATTCGAAGTCGATGGGATAGTAGAGAAGGCCGACATCATCGGAGCAATATTCGGCCAGACAGAGGGATTACTAGGTCCTGAAATGAACCTAAATGAGCTGCAAAAGGTATCAAAAGTTGGCAGGATTGAGGTGAATGTTGATACCAAATCTAATACAACAAAGGGTGATGCATTGCTACCAATGAGTACTGACATATCCACCGCCGCATTAATTTCTGCTGCAATTGAAAGCATAGATAAAGTTGGACCATTCCAGGGTAAGTTTCTGTTAGTAGGAATAGATGACATAAGAGCTATCAAAAAGAAAGTTATCGTAGATAGGGCCAAGAAAATAATTCAAGAATGGGCTACGAAAACGATTAGTGAAGGAGAGGAAATGTTGCGTGATGTATATGATGCAAGTAAACCTGGAAAACTTACCGCATTCGGAAAGGCTCAGCTTGCATGTGGAACTGGAGTATTCGAATCACCAGTTATTATTCTAGTTGAAGGTAGAGCTGATGTCATTAATCTTCTGCGAGCTGGATTTGACAATTCAATTGCCATTGAAGGAGCAAAAATTGACGAAACAATAACCAATTTAACATCAGGGAAAAAAGTTATTGCATTTTTAGATGGTGACAGAGCTGCCGACTTGATTTTAAAGGAATTACAAGGTTTGGTCAAGATTGACAAGGTTCTAAGAGCCCCAACTGGTAAAGAAGTAGAAGAATGCACTCCCTTGGAAATTACCGAAATATTAAAGGAAGTTACTGAACCCACAGATGAACAAATTGAAGCTCCAGCTCAACAACAGAAAACTGTCAAGAAATCAAAATCTTATGAAAATAATAGTTCATCCTATCAGGAACCATCTAATTTGAACAATGGTGAAAAACTAAGTGATGATCCTCAAATAACCACTGCAGTAAAGGAAGTCTATCCTCAAATTAATGAAACTTTAGAAGCAATGATTTTGGATAACTCCATGCAAACGCTGTTAAAGGTACCTGTTTCTGAAATAATCAAAAGATTAGATTCCTTAGAGGGTGCCAGATTTTTGGTGATGGATGGTATTATCACTCAACGGCTAATTGACGCTGCATACCGTGCCGGAATTGAGTATGTAGTGGGTCATAGAATGGCCGAATTGAAAAAATCTCCTGAAATCACCGTGAGGACCTTTGATCAGATTGGTATTGGCAACTAAAGAACGATGCAAGATATAAAGTCTGAATATGTAATAACACTAGCCAAACTACTGCTCAAGGGAGCTAAGGATAATTTTATTGAATTTACCAGTACTGATATTGGAATTGAAATAAACAAATCACAACAAGCAGCTTCAAAGATAATTTTGGAATTGCAGGAATTAAAGTATGTGGAACGCGTCAAGAAAGGTCATGGTTACCTTATTAGGGTAACAGATGAAGGTCTTTCAACTGTCAAGAAAATGTCGGAATTCCTTTACATGGCGTTAAATTCATCACCTGGGAATGTACATTTTAACGGTACATTAGTCTCCGGAATGGGCGAGGGTAAATATTACATGAGTCTTGATGGATACCGCAAACAGTTTGAGAAGAAAATTGGTTATATTCCGTTTCCTGGAACTCTTAACATTCGAATAGTTGATCCCTTATCTTTAGAAAATAGACAAAAAATTGAAAGTTTTCGTTATCATTTCATAGATGGATTCAGCGATTCTAAGCGAACATATGGATGGGTCAAATGTTATCCTGTTATTATCAATGGGAACGAAAAAATTAGTTCAGATCTGTTAATTCTTGAACGAACGCATCATGACAGCAACATGTTAGAAATTATTGCTCCCGTAAATATCAAGAAGGTACTCAATCTAAAGAACGGTGATAATGTTAAGGTAACCCTAAAGACATATGAAAATAGGACTGAGTCATATGTCATAAATTGAATGACCTAGTTCTTCCTTGATTTGGGTGCTCTTAGATCCTGGTAATGGTGTATTCAAGCGTATTATTCTAGTATTTATCCCTCTCTTTGCGCAATTGACCGCTATCTCCTTTTCTGTGTGAATTTGATCGTATCCTAAGGCAATGATATCTGGCTTGACAAATTCGACGGTATCATACAAGGTACCTTCTCTGCCAATAATTGCAAAATCAACATACCTGATTGAAGAAACTAATTCCTTTCTAAGGGTTTCATCATGATATATTTTTCGCTGTTTATTTATTCTAAGTGCTGTTGAACTCCTTGCGACTACCACAACAAGAACGTCGCCTTGGTTTTTAGCATCTTTTAATGTATGGATGTGACCTGGATGAACAATATCAAAAACACCTCCAATCAATACAACTTTTAGTAACCCTCTTCCAATGAAAGTTAATTTAAGCGGATCCGAATTTTCTACAAAGCCATTTTTAATCATATCATTGATTTTTAGATTAAACATCTCCTCCGACACTGTAGTTCGATTCTTTAGAAATTCTAACGGTAAAATTTCAGGATCAAGCGAAGAGACATAGATTGCTGTTAGTATAGCTTTGTCCGAAGGTTCTATCATGAATTAAACATTATTAATGAAATAATGTCTATTTAGTTCTATTCTCAAAATAGGGTGTTCTTTAAACAAGAAACTCTTAATCCAATTTCCTATCATGTTGATCTGGCCCTGGAGCTGGATTACGTCCTAAAATAGCATAGTTCCGCATACGACTGGTGTAAATGTTGTATAGTAGAGTCAAAATTATGGTCAAAATCTAATGATTTAGCAAGACTAATATCTAAATAATGTAAACTAAGAAAAACAGTAGATGACAATATCGCAAGTAGGTGCAAACCCATTGTCAAAAGGCATTAAGATTTCAACTATTGATGGCAAGGAAACTGCAAGTGGAACTGCCTTGATAAAACGTGGATTTGCTCATATGCAAAAGCATGGTGTAATAATGGACGTAACGAATGTTGAACAGGCACAAATAGCTGAGGACGCGGGAGCAGTAGCAGTTATGGTTTTGGACAAACTTCCTTTTGACGTTCGAAACGCTGGTGGGGTAGCAAGAACAGCTAGCGTAAAAGTAATCCAAGCGGTATTGGATTCAGTTAGCATCCCCATTATGGCCAAATGCAGGATTGGACATTCCTCCGAAGCGAGCATACTTGAGGAGATAGGAGTTGACATGATTGATGAGAGTGAGGTACTTAGTCCAGCTGATGAAATTAGACATATCTGGAAGTGGAATTATACAACTCCTTATGTCAATGGCGCGAAGAATTTGGGAGAAGCATTACGAAGGATAGAAGAAGGAGCTGCAATGATAAGGACAAAAGGAGAGCCTGGAACAGGAGATGTTTCACATGCAGTAACGCACTTACGTATGGTTAATAACGAAATCAGAAAATTGAAGGGGATTTATGATAATAATGATGATCAAGAACTTATCAAAATTTCTAGAGAATTACAGTCCTCCCTTGAAATTGTTAAGGAGACAGGCAGGATTGGTAGACTTCCTGTAGTTAATTTCGCTGCTGGAGGGATATCCACTCCAGCAGATGCCGCATTACTAATGAATCTTGGTTGCGACGGGATTTTTGTAGGATCAGGTATATTCAGAGCTGAAGATCCTCTTGAAAGAGCCAAGGCAGTAGTTATAGCTACGACCTATTATGATGATCCCAAGACAGTTCTAGAAGCACAAAAAATGATTGATGAGAAAAAGTCTATGCTCGGTCTTGATACAAAGAATTTAGACTTGAGGATGCAAGAAAGAGGACCTACAATATGAATGAAGAGTTACTAATTGGAGTATTGGCTCTTCAAGGAGATGTTGAAGAAAATATAAGGGCGGCAACTAATGCTCTGGAAGAGATGAATCAAAAAGGGAAGGTAATATCCGTTCGCTATCCTGAAGAAATCATGAAAATTGATGGGTTAATTATTCCTGGAGGCGAGAGCACTGTGATGGGTTTGCTAATTGCTATAAAGAATGGATTGTTAGATTCGATAAATAAGGCTCTACAAAAGAGATTACCAGTTATGGGAACATGTGCAGGGATGATAGTTTTGGCCAAAAGGTCGTATGATAGAGTTGTTGGAAATAAGAAGCAATTATTGTTAGGTGCGTTGGATATTGAGATAGAGAGGAATTCGTTTGGAAGACAGTATGATTCATTTGAATCAAATCTAGATATATCCGGAATAGGGAACGATTTTAAAGGAATTTTCATTCGCGCACCTTCTGTGATTTCTACAGGACCACAGGTTCAAATCTTGAGTAAATTTGATGGTAAGATAGTAGCTGTTCAACAGGAAAACATTATTGGAACTTCCTTTCATCCCGAATTATCTGGTGATAATAGAATGCATAAACTGTTTATTGAGTCAATAGCAAAATGGAAGAAAGCAAATACAAATAATGCGAATTTTAAGAAATAATTATTTCATGCGCATTAAATTAAGTGCAGAACCAGCTTTGAACCACTTTATTTGTGATGAATTATACGAATGCATTAGCATGATTTCTTCATCATTAGAGTTACTATGATGAATAACGCCTTTAAGATATTTGCCCTCTTTAAAATTCTGAAGGTCCAAAATGCTTATTCTGTCATCCTCTAATATCCTTTCATAGTCTCCTGGGTTGCCGAACGTAAGAG
>DASVGC010000093.1:0-9980 GCA_036379735.1 Nitrososphaeraceae archaeon | reverse complement strand
TCTATCTTATTTTCAACATTTCCCAAATACAATGAATTCCATCCCATCAAATGTAAGATAACAGATGCAATCCTTGCAAAATAGTTTGCCTCTTCTGAGCCAGAAACGACTATTGAAGAGGCTTTCTGTTTAGGAGTATCTAACGTTGAAACAAATTTTGTCATAAGAACTAGGTCGATAGCAGCAGTTGAAATTAGTATTTTTTCACTTTCGCTAATTTTCCCTCTGTCATACATGTCATTTAATATATTCAAAGTTGGTAAAATAATATCAAATAATATTCTCTCTTTTGATATCGTTGAAAATAGTAAATTTGAAATAATGATTATTGCTTGTGATTCATTTCCCTGAATCAAGCATTCTAAAAATTTTTGTTGTAAATTGTGGATATTTAGTGGGAACTCAATCTGGGGAGCATCTTTGTCCAAGTACCATACGTTAACAGTTCCAATTTTTTTTTTCTAACCAGCCCTTGAGTTAGCATCAGATTCAAGTATTTTGTGAGGGTCATTCGATTTATTTTTGTTTTTGTGGATAGTTCTATTCCAGATAGACCTGCGTAGTTTTGAGACAAAACAGAAATCACCTTTTGCTTTACTTCCTCAAAATTATACCCACGATGCATAAGGAGATATTGATCTGGTGTATTTTAATAGTTTTCACTATTTGAATGACATTTTCAGGATTAATCAAAAAAATATAAGTCTATACTTATATCCGTTGCATTAGCAATGTCCAATAAAAAAGCTGTATTAGCTTTCTCTGGGGGTTTGGATACTTCGGTTTGTGTAAAATATCTTCAGAATAATCACAAAATGGAGGTAATTACAGCTACCGTTGACTGTGGACAAAATGATGATTTTGAAGAAATCAGAAAAAAGTCAAAAATCCTTGGTGCCATAAAGCACTTTAATATTGATGCCAAGAAAGAATTTGTAGAAAATTATGTCGGTAGATCTATAAAGGCAAATGGACTTTACCAAGGAAAATATCCACTTGCTACAGCTCTTGCACGTCCCCTAATTGCAGAAAAAATAATGGACGTAGTCGCGCAGGAAGAGGCAATTGCTGTGGCCCATGGATGCACGGGTAAGGGAAACGATCAGGTGAGGTTTGATATTGCAATGTCGTCTATTGATCCAACTATAAAAATTATTGCGCCAATAAGGGAGATGAATCTTACAAGGGATCTTGAAATAAAATACGCAAAAAAAAATAATGTTCCACTTAACGAGGAAATCAAAAAGTATAGTACTGACATGAATATATGGGGACGAGCAATAGAAGCCGGAAAATTAGAAGATCCATGGATAGAGCCTCCAGAGGAGATTTTCAGCTTGGTCAAAAATAAGAACATTCCTGCGGAATATTTGGAGCTAGAATTTGACAAAGGATTACCTGTAGCTGCAGACAATCGAAAGATGTCTCTAACTAATATGATTACGTATCTTAACACCAAAGCAGGCAGTCATGGAATAGGAGTCATAGATCATGTAGAAGACAGAGTCGTGGGAATAAAAACCAGGGAAATATACGAAGCTCCAGCTGCTCTAACAATTCTAGCCGCACATAAAGATTTGGAACAGCTTGTACTAACTAAGCATGAGTTGAGATTTAAGCAAATTGTTGATGATCAGTGGAGTTGGTTGGTCTATTCTGGATTATGGTTCGATCCCCTTAAAGAAGACTTGGATAAGTTTATAGAGGCAACTCAAAATAGAGTTACAGGAAAAGTTAGAATGAAATTGCAAAATGGATCTGCCAAGGTGGTTGGAAGAAAGTCAAAGAATTCACTTTACAGGCAAACTCTTGCCACATATGCCTCAGATTCCATTTTCGATCAAAACCTTGCAAAAGGTTTTATAGAGTTATGGGGGATGGAAACAGTTATTGCCAATAAGTTATCAAGGGACTTACCTGCCAAGGGGAAAGGAGTAAAATAGAAATGAAAAAAGAGTGTAAAGACTGTGGCGCTGAGCTGACTATTCCACAGGATTCGATGGTTGGAGAGATAATAACATGTCCGGATTGTGGCACTGATTTTGAAATTGTATCAAAGACTGAGGACGCAGTTGAGATGAAGGAAGCTGAGTCAGTCGGAGAAGACTGGGGACAATAGTTGATTAAAATATGTATAATATACGATAAACTAAGATTTGAAGAAAAGAAATTATACAAAGATATCCAACAAAAAGGGTTTGACGCCACTTTAGTAGATGGAAAATCACTAATTTTTGATACTGAATCGAGTAAAAGCGATTCAAGATTTGGCGATATAGTATTACAACGTGTCATTA
Source organism: Nitrososphaeraceae archaeon (assembly GCA_036379735.1). Taxonomy (GTDB): domain Archaea; phylum Thermoproteota; class Nitrososphaeria; order Nitrososphaerales; family Nitrososphaeraceae; genus TA-21. The sequence goes on along the minus strand of DASVGC010000093.1, from coordinate 7,683 downwards.
GTTATAACAGGGGCTTGCATCTAACTTATTGCTTAGAACAGATAGATCTACCGGTTGTAAATTCATTTAGTGTAAGCGAAATATGCGGAAATAAGCTCATTACATCTTTAATTCTAAAAAAGAATAATGTCCCAACACCAAAGACAACTTTTGCTTTTAGCACTGAATCAGCAAGAGAATGTATGAAGAAACTAGGATACCCATTAGTAGTTAAGCCAATTATTGGCTCCTGGGGCAGAGGTGTTTACCAAATAAAAGACCAATCTATGGCTGAAATGATGCTGGACTCAAGGCAGGAAAATGAAAATTTATTTTCAAGGATTTACTATCTCCAAGAATTAATAGATCGTCCTTCACGTGACATCAGATGCATTGTAATAGGAGATCAAGTAGTTGCATCAGTCTTTAGGTATTCATCGGAAAATGAGTGGAGAACTAATGTTGCTGTAGGTGGCCGGACAGAAGTGGCTCCATTAACTTCAGAATTAAAAGAAATCGTGCTTAAAGCTTCAAATGCGGTTGGCGGGGGAATTTTGGGTGTTGATCTTATGGAAGACAAAGAACGGGGCTATCTTGTACATGAGGTAAACAATACTGTAGAATTTAGAGGGGCATCAGCCGTTTGTAAATCAGACATTGCAGGTGCAATGACAGATTATTTGGTAAAGATGTCATCAAAATAGGTTTGCAGAATTAATAAGCATCACTAATCTGTTTGAAGGTCAAATCTTTTGTCAAGGATAACAAAATTCATAAGATGTCATAGTAGAAATTTTGGTAAGGGAAGAAATTGATTAAAGTAGGAGTAATTGGTGCATCAGGATATGTAGGCGGGGAGCTCTTGCGTTTGTTGGTAGTTCACCCAGAAGTAGAATTAAGTGTCCTAACTTCTAGACAGAATGCGGGGGAATATGTCCATAGAATACATCCTAGTCTTAAGGGTTTCATTGATCTAACTTTTTCACCTATGGAAATGGACAAAATTGTAAATCAATGTGATTTGGTATTCGTATCTGTTCCACATGGTAACGCGCTTAACATCGTCAAGGACTTGTACAGTACTGGGGTCAAGATAATAGATTTATCAGCAGACTATCGTTTGAAGAACGCACGGGACTATGTCAAATGGTATGGTTGGGAACACCCATTTCCTGATTTACTTTCTAAATCGGTATATGGAATACCAGAAATTCATAGAAAGGAAATAAAGGATGCGAAATTAGTTTCCTGCCCCGGATGTATGGCGGTAACATCAATATTGGCATTGAAACCTTTAATGGAGAACAAGTTTATCGATACGAGTCATATTATAGTGGATAGCAAAATTGGCTCCTCTGGAGCAGGTGCATCTGACAGTACAGGTACTCATCATGCAATGAGATATGGAGTAATAAGACCTTACAAGCCTTCAAAACACAGACATACTGGTGAAATAGAACAAGAGCTGAGCATTGTATCAGGGGAAGAAATTAAGGTAAGTATGAGTCCTCATGCAGTTAATTTAGTAAGAGGAATATTGACTACTAATCATGTATTTCTCAATTCACCAAAGTCAGAAATTGAGCTATGGAAAGCCTACAGAAACTCGTACAAAGAAGAACCTTTTATTAGATTGATAAGGGATAAGAAGGGTTTGTATAAATTCCCAGATCCTAAATTTGTAGTAGGGTCCAATTTCTGTGATGTTGGTTTTGACATGGATGAAAATACGAACCGCATAGTGGCACTTTCGGCTTCCGATAATTTAATGAAAGGGGCGGCTGGTTCTGCCATCCAGAATATGAACCTCATGTGTGGATTTAACGAGACTAGTGGACTAAGATATACCCCATTGACACCGGTATGATAGTCATAAAGTTTGGTGGAAGTGTTCTTTATGAACTACATCCATCAATAATTGAAGACATACGTAGGATTTCACAAAATGAAAAAATCGTTCTAGTTCATGGTGGTGGTAACGAAGTAACCAACATGGCTACAAAACTCGGGAAGGAGCAGAAATTTATCGTTTCCCCCAGTGGTATTAGAAGTAGATTCACAGATAAAGAAACAGTTGAAATTTATACAATGGTCATGTCTGGCAAAATTAATAAAATAATTGTCAAGATGATGATAGAAGCAGGAATAATGGCGGTGGGAATTTCAGGTATTGATGCAGGCATCTTGCGGGCTATTCGGAAGACCAAACTTACTGTGCTAAACGAAAAAGGACGTAAGATGATTATAGAGGGTGGCTATACCGGGAAAATTCAATCTGTTGAAACTTCACTCCTAAATACGCTGACAGAAAATGGATATTTACCGGTAGTATCACCCATAGCGTTAAGTGAAAATTATGAATTTTTGAATGTTGATGGCGATAGAGCTGCAGCATACATTGCGGGAAACTTAAAGGCAGACAAAGTGATTTTTCTGACTAATGTGAATGGTTTACATTTGGATGACAAATTAGTAAAAAGCCTAACTCCCAGTCAGGCCAAAGAATCACTGCCAAAAATCGGTTTTGGAATGGAAAAAAAGATATTGGCTAGTACAGAAGCCTTAATGTTAGGAGCAAAAGAAGTGATAATTTCATCAGGTAAGATATCTAATCCAATTACAAGTGCAATGAATCATGAAGATTGTACGGTGATTTCAAATTGACTCTTAATGAAGATTCATTTCTGATAAATCTATATCAAAGATTTCCTGTTACTATTGATAGGGCACAAGATGCAACAGTATGGGATATCGAGGGAAATGAATACATAGATTGTATGGGTGGATATGGAGTAGCCATTATAGGACATTGCAACAGAGAAGTCATAAAGGCAATAACTGAGCAAATGAATAAAGTTATGGTATGTCATATGTCTACTTATAATGACAGCAGACTTCAATTTCTTTCAAAGTTAAAATCTATTGCACCTAATAATTTGGGGAGAATTTTCTTCAGCAACAGTGGAGCTGAGTCAATCGAAGCTGCTTTAAAATTCTCACGAAAATATACGCAAAAAACTGGAGTTATCTCCATGTTTGGTGGTTATCATGGAAAGACCTTTGGTGCATTGTCCGTGACCTATAACACTAAATATCGTAAATCATTTAATCCTTTACTAGAGGGAGTAAAATTTGTTCCCTTTGGGGATATATCGTCACTTACAGACGCAATAGATGAAAGCATTGGAACTGTTATTTTAGAACCCATTCAGGGAGAATCTGGAATCATAATGCCCCCAGAAGGTTACGTAAAGGCTGTTAGGGATTTATGTACTGAGAAAAATTTGGTACTTATATTTGATGAAATCCAAACTGGACTTGGAAGAACCGGTAAGATGTGGGCAGGTCAGAATTGGAATGCCGTACCCGACATAATGTGCATAGCAAAAGGTATTGCTTCAGGTATCCCAGCAGGTGTAACATTTGTAAAGGAAGAAATAGCCAACTGCATGAATCTCGGAGAACATTCTTCAACTTTTGCCGGAAATCCTATTGCATGCTCAGCTGGAAATGCCACCATAGACACGATAATAAGAGAAGATCTTGTAACAAAAGCATCCGATACGGGTACGTATTTTAAGAACAAACTTGTTGAATTAAAACAAAAGCATCCCATTATAAGGGATGTAAGAGGTATGGGGATGATGCTTGCATTAGAATCGCGTTTTGATGTACGCGACATATTGATGGACGGGATAAAAAGAGGTTTACTGATGTTATATTCTGGAAGAACAATTATTCGACTTCTACCACCTTTGGTAATGAAGAAAGAGCAGGTCAGTAGAGCTATTGATATAATGGATGATATTCTAACTGTCGAGGAGAAAAGGCGGAATGTCAAAGGATAACGAATTTGATCAACGGATCCTCGAAATCCTCAGATTGGACTCTAGAAAGTCATTTGTGGAAATAGGCAAGGAACTAGGTTTATCTGAATCTGCAATAAGACGAAGAATCAAGAATCTAATTGATGATGGCTCGATATCCAGATTCACAATTGAAGAAAATTCTGACAAGAAAACCAGCGCTATAACATTACTTTCGGTAAGCTCAACTACTGATACGAATTCGGTTGCATCGAAACTCCAGAATATTGTGGGAGTTAAGGTTATTTACGAAATAACCGGTCAATATGATATTGCAGTTATCCTATCATCCGACTCGATTAACGAAATAAACAGTAGTATTGACGACATAAGAAGAATTGATGGGGTATCAGATACGGATACCGTAATTATTCTAAGAACACTAACATAATTTTCCTTTTTAGAGCCGAAAAGATTTATATTATATTCGAAATAAGTTCTAAATAAGCAAAAATGTCACTAAATTCAGATGATCCCAATCATTTTGCGAACATATATAATCAAACTATACCCAATAAAGAAATAAGAATTTTAGATTCAACCCTCCGTGAAGGCGAGCAACATCCTGGAGTAGCGTTTACAATTAAACAAAGAATACAGATTGCCTGGCTATTGGATTCGTTTGGAGTAAATCAAATAGAAATCAGTCCAGTTGTCTCTCATGATCATTTCCAAGCAACAAAGACAATCATCAAACAGGGTCTCAAAGCAGATATTTTGGCTCATGTAAGGGCACTTAAATCTGATGTAGAAGTTGCCATTGACTGCAATGCAACATGGGTTGCAACATACATGGGAATTTCAGACATACACCTTTCTACTAAATTAAAGATATCAAGAGAAGAGGCAAAAATCAGGGCACTTGAAGTTGCGGATTTTATCAAGTCACATGGATTGAAATCACGTTTTACAATGGAAGATGCAAGTAGGACTGATCCATCGTTCCTGATTGAAATGTGCAAGGAAATGAATTCGAGAGGAATTGAAAGAATTAGCATACCTGATACTGTAGGAATCATGCGTCCACACGGAATGTACAACCTAGTTAAAATGGTGTATGACAATATTGACCCGAAAAAGTCATCGCTAGATGTGCATTGTCATAATGATGTAGGGCTAGCGTTAGCAAATGCACTAGCAGGGTGTGAAGCAGGTGCGAATCAGATACACACTACCATCGACGGATTCGGTGAGCGAACGGGTATCCCATCACTAGCAGAAACAGCGGTTGCTTTGAGCGTCATATACGGGATTCCCAATGATTTTAGGTTGCATATGTTAAAGGACCTTTCAAGAACAATTGTGGATTATACACATATTGAAACTCCAGAATCTAAACCAATTGTCGGAGAAAGTGCCTATAAGCATAAAGCTGGAACACATTTGGCTGCAATCTTGCAAAATCCATCAGCATATGAAATTCTAGAACCTCGTCTTGTGGGAAATAGAAGAAAAATTGTGTTCGGAGAACTTGCCGGTAAGAACGGAGCTGCATATCTTCTTTCATTGCTTGGACTTGAATCTTCAAAAGTTGAAGCTGAAAAAATGGCCAAAGGACTGAAGGAACTGCGTATGGGAGATATCTTGGAACTCTACCTTGATGAAAGATTGGAAAGAAAAATACTTAACGATGCAGTATCAAAATAGAGACGATAGTAATGATAAAATGCACTGAATGTGATGCTGAAATCAAAATTCCTGATGATGCGATGGAAAACGAAATTGTGACGTGTCCTGACTGTGGTGCCAGTTACGAGCTAATTAAATCAAATAATGGGTTTACTATAAAACCTGCACAGTCTGTCGGAGAGGATTGGGGAGAGTGAAAGGAAATAACAATAAACCTTCTTTTTTCATTCTTTATGATCAACTGAGATGGGAAGAAAAATCATTAATTGAAGCTGCGAAAAAAAAGGACATAGAACTAAAAGTCATTAATTGCAGAGAAAATTCAATCGACCTGGATGAAGATAAATCGAATTATTGTGATGATATTATTTTACAAAGGTGCGTGAGCTATTACAATAATTTGCATTCAACCGCTGCGTTTGAGGGCCTTGGCGCAAAGGTGATAAATTCTCTTCATACCGCCATAATGTGTGGTAATAAACTATTTACCCATATGGAATTGTTAAAATCAGACATTGCCATACCGAAGGCTTTTTGTGCTTTCTCCAATCAATCAGCAATGAGTACCCTGAACAAGAACGGATATCCAAAGGTTATCAAACCTGTGGTCGGTAGTTGGGGAAGGATGATCGCCTTACTAAAGGATAAAGAGGCCGCTGAAGCAGTAATAGAAGACAGGGAACATATGTATCCATTGTATCATGTGTTTTATTTTGAAGAGTTTGTAAAAAGACCTCCCAGAGATATTAGAAGTATTGTTGTAGGAGACAGAGTAGTTGCTGCAATCTATAGGTATTCAGGGGACAATGAATGGAAAACCAACATGGCACTTGGAGGAAAGGCCGAAGCATGCAAAGTTACAAAAGAAATGGAAGAACTATGTCTGAAAGCTGCAAAGACAATGAAAGGAGAAATTTTGGGAGTAGATTTGATGGAAAGTGAAAATGGACTTCTCGTACATGAGGTAAATAATACTACAGAATTCAAGAATACTGTTAGGGTTACTGGAGTGGATATCCCGTCCCTTATTATAGATCATCTAATAAACTCCAATAAATAATCAGAAAAATTGATCTCTTCAACGTATGCGATTGAATTACTGAAAAAAGCTCTCGAAATATATACTCCTTCTAGATCCGAGGCACAATTAGCCAATTTGATTAAGGAAAAATGCCTGGATGATCTGGGATTTGAAAAGGTAAGTATCGATAGCGTTGGTAATGTGATTGCAACCAAGGGAAGCGGTAGTCCAAGGATTCTTTTGTGCGGACATATGGACACAGTTCCCGGACAAATACCGGTTAGAACAGACTCTGGATACATATTTGGGAGAGGAGCGTCTGATGCCAAAGCTCCACTTATAGCCATGCTTCTTGCCTGCTCAGAATTTAAGCAGAGGGGAACGATAATATTTGCAGGAGTTGTTGATGAGGAAGGGAACGCTACTGGTATTAAAGAGCTTGTCAAGAATAAATTGTCTGTTGATTATGCAATATTTGGCGAGCCCAGCGGGATTGATAAAATTACGATATCATATAAGGGAAGACTTGCGTTAAGACTTACATGCGATGTACTTGATAGTGCTCATGCTAGTGCACCCTGGCTTTCAAAAAATTCCATAGAGGAGGCCTATGAGGTGTGGAAATTGCTTAGTAACGAAATATCATCAAAATATAATAAAACTGACAAGAAAAGCGAATCAGTTAGTCTCAGTCTCACAGAAATTTCAGGAGGGTCAAGTCATAATGTTACTCCACAAAAATGCAAGATGACTATCGACATCAGAGTTCCTAACGGTGTCAAATGCCAGGAGGTACTAGATGCATTGGACAACTCTATCAAAAATATTTCAGAATTAAGGAAGGTGAAAATTACTTACCGAATTGAAGATATGACTGAACCATTTGAAGCCGACCATTCATCTCCAATAGTAAGAGCGCTATCACTATCAATATTGGATGTTAGCAAGGCACGTCCATTACTTTTGAGGAAAACAGGTACTGGAGACATGAACGTGCTAGGAAATTCACTAAAGATTCCTGTAGTTACATATGGACCTGGTGAACCCCACGTGTCACATTCTAAGGATGAGAGGGTGGAAATACAATCCTATCTGACAAGCATCGAAATCTACAACAGGGCTCTGTTTCATACCTCAAGACTACACCATAATAAGAGGGCTTCTGGTACCAATTGAACTACTAAAATG
>DASVGC010000092.1:0-3440 GCA_036379735.1 Nitrososphaeraceae archaeon | reverse complement strand
AGATTAGTCTTGTAGTTGTCGACCAACTGTTGTATGCTGTCCAGGTTAGGCGGTTCTTGGTCTGTTGCATTTGATATAGCATCCTCAAATTCATCTGTCAGTACTCTAAATTCTTCCCGCCAATTAACAATGATGGCAGAGGTTTGTTGTAAGCTTGGAACTATAGAACCTATCAATGCTACGGCTGCCAATACTGCCACAATTGTATATAGTGAATTCATCAAATTCATTAAATGCACATTCTATGTAAGTCTTACTTCCAATTCTTGTTGTTGATTCTCAAAAGCGAAAATCATAACAGTGTTTAAATTAACTTTACTTAATTGAGTAATAGACTAAACTTTACTGTTGAGCCAAATACATGATTGGTACTTTTTATTTCACCGGATAAGCACCAATCAATTTTACTTGAATGAAAAAGTACTTTGTAAGAATTTAGATTTAGTATACTCGCTTTCTATTTTTTTGACTGCGTGAAATGCTCAAGATAATAGACATAAGATGTGAAGACATAGTCTGAACCATAATTTCAATATCCTGTATTGAAATTTAAGATCAAAATGACTCACAGGGGAAGGAGTGAGAAGTGAAGATGGGTTGATAAAAGACAAGACTCAAGTAGTAGAGAAGCTTATTATTTGAAAATGATCAAGAGAGTCTTATCAATAGTTGTAACTTCACTTGTTTTTACAATTTTTATTTCAAACCAAGTTTATAGTTTGCCTCAGAATTATCAGAATTTAAATCCCGATGATATTAGGCTGTATCAAACTTGCTTAAGAGCACAGGCCACTAGTGAAGCCCTATGTGATCAAATGATGAATACATTACAATTGACAACATTCCAAATGTTTCAGGAATATTTGCAGAATAATACCTTAAAATAGAATTTGTATCTCATGGTTATTCAATAACCGTTCTATAATAAAGTAACTTATGTTAAATGAGAACCATAGTTTAGTTACTACTTTGGCCGTTACCAATTGCACGACTTCATGCAGTCTGTTGTTTATGGTATCTAGTGTGCAGGATGTAAAAAAAATTAGAAGGAGGATCTACTTGGGTCTTGCGTAGTCTTTTGCCCCCGTGAAGTCGATCATAACACAAGGTTCATCTCCAACAACCCATGCATTATGTCCTGGAGGAATTACTGCCGCGTCTCCTGGTCCACCTTCAACTTCGGAACCATCATCCATTACGACCTTAATTCTCCCAGATACGATATACGAAGTATGAGGAGCTTCGCAGCTGTTTGTTTTAACAACAGGTTTGACACATTTCTCCCAACTCCAACCTGGTTCAAATGTACTTCTTCCGATTGTGACTCCACTATCTCCGAGAGTTACTGTTTCTATTTTTCCCTTTTCAAAGGATCTAATTTCATCAGGAGAGTTCAAACTCTTGCCAACAATTTTGGATGTTGATGACATTTCGTATTAAATTAAGATGATTTTTGCTATAAGTGTTGCCATATTTTTAATATGGTTCAAAACAAGATGCAGAAAAAATTGATCTAATAAACATATGATTTCTAAATGTATCAATTTGAACATTATCCATGCAGGGTATCGCACTTACCAAGATCTACTTATATAGTGTATCTGACTGCAATATGTTATGGCTAGAGTAGAGATAAAATGTAATGAAAATGGACCTGAATTGGTGGTTGTTGACGGAAAGGTCTTTGCAGCTATGTGTAGATGCGGAGCATCTAATAGCAAGCCTTATTGCGATGGTACCCATGCAAAAATAGGATTTAAGGCAGAAGCAAAGGATATAGTAGTAGTAGAACAATAGTTACTGTAGGTCGAAATTTCTCGTAGATTCCTCACTGGTAGTATACATATTTGTAGAATAAGAAAAAAGAATTTGAGGTACTTACTGTTACCTATTGTGCACTACGGATATTTTTAACCTATTGGACCGAATATAGGATCGAATACATCTTCATCAACGATAGCATCTCCATCTTCTGGATTTTGACCGAAGTTCCAGCAAGTTATATCGCCATTGCTACTACCGCCGTTTGAATTTTCATCACTTTTGTCATCGTTTTCGTTCTCATTTACAATTTTACAGTTATTTTCTTGGTGTATCTTTTGGGTTTCTTCATTACAATTGAAGTCACCATTGTCTTCACATTCTTCCTCGTCTTTATCAGCAAATACCGGTTGTATCTGAGACACCGCTGTTCCTGTCAGCACTGTCAACAATCCAGCAGACAATACTACAAGCAATAACACGTTTTTGGTGTTCAACATTTATTATCTCAAAACGATACTAAACTAAGTATAAGTATATTGAGTAAGAACAAGTGGTAAAAAAACAATAGTGCCTTCTTTACTACATTAAATCTGAATTTACAGATAGAATATTATTCAGAAGATAATCAGCACCATCTTTGAGAATCCAAAATAAGGGAGATAATTGAAATACCTCTGTTAAGGTAAAGGTTCTGTAATTAGTCAATATTGATATGAAGGCGGCAGGTACAAAAAAAATTAAACTGGAAGAACAGGTGAATCAGATTTCAAATGTGAAATGCGAACTAGAAATAACAAGTTCTGAGCAACGGAGGTTTTTAACAATTATTCATAAAATTAGATTTGCAAGAGATTGAGTGAGCATATCACACTTATTACTTGATCACTTATTCATTGATCAATATTTGGTCTTTAATACAGTAACATTATTATAAGCTATCTCATGAAACCTAATATGATGATTGAAGCAGGTGCTGATAGAATCATATGCAAGTTATGCGGTTCCGAGATTCATATTCCAAAATATCATTTACATGTTATGGCATTCCATAGAGATTAGGTGTACAATAAGCCAGCCATCACAACCGAGGCTCTTGAGGAAAAAAAACTTGGGTGGTGTAGAGAATCTTCATACTTTTCATTCTTCTATTAATTCGCTCAAGATCTATATTCTATCTTTGTGACATGGGTCATAAAATATGATAAATTTTGAAGCATCTAACGGTAGAACAATTGCAAGGAAAACACCGGTGGGATTTATAGTCTGGATTTCTCCCACCGGAGGATAGTAACGGTTTTGTCAGATGTTAATTACGTTAATTTAACAAGCACGACAAAATATATAATAATTATAGCGTTTGGACAAATCCTGCATGCGAATCATAGGATATTTTGGAATAATGTAAGATGAAATCCATCTTCTGTTGATTCCCAAATTACTTTAAGGTTTTTTCAGTGTATTCAAATATGATTTAGAGTGTGTGAAATTGGATTAATAGTTAATACATATATACTAAGATTATGATTTGCATTAAATCATGATTAAAGAACGAGCGAGAAATGTCCTTGATGCTCTAGGCGATGCATCTAACGCATTAATGGTTTTCAAGCCAGAAAATATTTTCTACCTAACCGGTTTTTGGGGCGAATCTGTTGCACTATGCACCCATGACGGGA
>DASVGC010000091.1:0-7390 GCA_036379735.1 Nitrososphaeraceae archaeon | reverse complement strand
ACGGTGGAATTTTTTAATTTGTTATAGTCTACTTTGTCATCGTCCTTGTCACCGTTTTTAATGTCCTTGACCATTTCTCCCATCCTTTCATAGTCTTCCCAAATTTCCTCGACGGCAAATGTCTGAGAACGGGTCACAGTTATAGAAAAAACAGAAAGTATTATAGCAAAATATAGAAAGTAAATTTTTACCATCATTCGCATATTCTTTGTTTATCTTCAACACTATGACAAATAAGGATTTGTATCAATTTGGAATCCGGAACCAGACAATATTGATATATTAAAGTATAGGAACGAGGAACTTGATGAATTGCCGGTGCAAACTATAATCAAATAACAGAATGTGTTAGGACTATTAAGAAATCAAACTTGCATTTTTGTGTCCATACCTACGCATATGTAATTTCCCTACATAATAGTCGGTAGCCAATTGATTTATTTATTGTTACTCATTTAGGATACACGGCCCAAATCTTGGATTTTTATCATGAATTTATTTCTGCATTCTGGACAAATCAAAAATGCACTCGCATGCGACCCAGATATTGCAGTTTCATACTCTATTGATGATAACGATATGGGATTTGGATAATCGCAATATATACACAGGATTGCCATGGAGTTAATACGCTCTATGATTTTCTCTCTGGTATCTATGACATCGGACAATTTGTCTCAAATATGTAAATCCACAAAATCTTAATACTAATGGAATGAATTTTTTACAAAGTATATTAAGGTTAAACTTGTCAACATCGCTTTTTAACGTTATAATTTAGATCAGTCTTGGATATTTATTCCAAGTTAAAAAATAAAGAATTAGAAACTTTAAGAATTAGAAACAATATAATCAAGGGATGGGGACAGGGAAGAGTATCGATGTTTTCGAGGAACTGTTGATTGCAGATAACAAAATATTGAAAAGTCTGGACAACGCTAAGCAAAATCATAAGAAAATTCTTGATGTCTTCGCTAGACGTGTTACCTTGTATAAAGAGTGTGCTGATAAACAGGACGATCCAATTATTAGAGCAATCATTGACGCCAAGAAATCAGTAATAATGAGCGACATGGGTTTACTTAGCACCCAATATGATATACAATCAGATATTATGAAAATAATTTCTCGTATTGATGAACTTGAGAAAAAACTTACTCGCCCTCAAGGCCATGCGTCTTCATGAATGCTCTATCGCTCACTCACTTTATTCATTTAAGATCATGCCTCAAAAGTTCTAGTTCTATAACTTTGTTCTCAACTCCTTATATAAAAGCGCCCATCAGTTGTTACGCTCTAAACACAAGCAACTGATGGGATTGGTTTGTAGTTCTTGTTCATCGTTCGGCCGAGCCCTATCAGTTGCTTTACAAAATAACTTAAGCTTATTGGTACAAGTATCAAATTGATTATTTATTTGAATATCCACTATTTGATTTTCAGTTTTTTTTAGCATGGATATCAAAATTGTAACGTATTTTAAAATAATGATGATTGTCAGTTGTTACCAAGCCAAGATATATTATGATGCCTCTCTTAAGACCTTTTTCTAACTTAACCTACCTATCTATAGCATCTCACTACAAAACGGACCAAAAAGTCAAAAGCAGTAAATTTTCTTTGATAACCTTTTCATCCTTTTCTTATTTGCTATCGTTCCAGAAACCTCTAGTAGTAACATATTGTCTTTCAGCATCATAAATATTCTTGTACAAATTTTCATCGTCTACATAATTGCGTAATATACGTGCAGCCGTTTCAACACCTATGCCATATCCTGATAATACTGTTAACGCATTTTTGCCAAAATTATTTATCAAAGACGCAGTTTTCCATGCCCTCTCAAATTTGTGATTCTGTTCAGAATTGATTTCAGAGCCCTTCAACTTGTTCAAGATTATTTTGGAAAGTTCATAATCAGAAGAAAAAGTAGTCGTTATGAGTTTCGATCCACATTTTTTACAGGATATAGAATCCCCCACTTCCCTAGTTTCAACTAATCTTTCCCATTTACCGCACCGTATGCATATCAATCGATGCTTGGTTTTTTCAAGTCTCTCTTTGATGAGTTCTAATACTCCACGTTCAATGCTCAAAGGTGAAGATGATGATTTGGAGTGATGCTCGATGATGCTATTAGCCAAGGGTGAAAAAGATGACAAGTCTAGCCAGTGAATAGATATTTCCTTGTTCCTTATCTTTTGTAATATTTCTTGTGTTGATTGTACATCGAATTTATCATGAATCAATTCCCTTAACGATTCTTTGCTGATTGGAGTTTTGGAATATCTATCGTAAATAAATCGCGCCATTCTTTTGTCATATATTGCGTTCTTATCGACCAGACCAAATTTCTTTGACACAGTCCAGACTCGCCAATTCAAATTATATGTATTAGTTAAAGATGTGATAAGTATTGTCTCTACGTCATACTCATCATAAAATATTTTCTCTATATTTACTTTCGATAATCTGACAGATGAACTTAATAGAATTCTATATGGATCTGATTTTGTTTCTACTAGGTGTCCTACATACGAAGCTAAAAAGGTTGAAAACAATGATGACAATGTGTTGTTTATTTTTGTACCAAGTGTTGAATGGATTACAAGTGCATTTTTAGATATAACACTTTCTATAACTATGTTTCTAGCGTCTGGAACGACAGGAATTTTCTGTAGTGTGTTTTTGATATCTGATTCAAGTTTTAGATTACTGTCCATGAGAGCCTTATTTCTTAGCTCTCCCACTTGCGTTGCAGTTTCATAATCTACAGGAATCATTTCACCAACCCAATGAGGTATGTTTATTGGAGATCCAAACACTTGTTCGACATTGACTTGAAGTTTGTTCTCATCTACACTTACAATTCGCCACTGAGTACCTTTTAAAATAAAGACGTTACCTCTTTCACCAAATTCGCCTATAAACTGTTGATCCAAAGTCCCTATCCTTTTCTTCCTTATGACGTCGATTACCTCGAATTTTACTATATTGGGTATGGTTGAAATATTTTCAAAATAATATTTGTATGATTTTATTCTTCGAGCATAGGTCTGACTCTTGGGGTCATACTTAATGATCTTAAAACTATCCAGCAAGACCGCACATTGTTCCAAGTCTGAGAAGAGAAGTTCTCTAAAAGGATAAGCTTCTCTAATAATTTGGTAAACCTCTACTAAATTTTTGGGTTCTGATGTTGACATTACAAATCCCACTAAATGATGAGCTGCTACATCCAAAGAATCGAAATGAGTATTTTGTACTTCTATTGATTTATTCTTCATTCTATTAATTATGGACAGGCATTCTAACTCATCATCTCCACTGTTGGCTATTATCAACCCCTTTGCGGATTTGAAATTAGCATGTCTGCTTCTGCCAATTCTCTGTACTAATTTTGATACCTGTTTGGATGATCCATAGTGGATTACTAGTTCTACTGATCCAATATCCAAACCCAATTCCAATGAAGATGTGCAAACAACAATACCAGTAAGACCCTGTCTAAGTTTTTCTTCAGTTTCCTCCCGCGTTTCCCTTGAAAGTGAACCATGGTGGACTTCTATTGGAATCTTGTTTTGGTTTCTTATTGTAGTTCCAATGTATTCTGCCTCATCTCTAGTGTTTGTGAAAAGTAATACGGATCCACAAATTTTGTTTTCAGTTAAATAATTGAATACAAATTTGGCAACATTACTTATGGGACCCTTCATATATTTTACATCAATATCATAATTTCTGATAGTATTGTCCACAAGAATGGAACATTTTCTGTTAGTTCCGCTAATAAAATTTGCAGCGTCCTTTAAATTTCCGATTGTTGCGGACAAACCTATTCTCACAAGATTGTGAGAACTCAGGCTTTGTAAGCGCTCAAGACTTACAGTTAGGTGAGTTCCTCTTTCATTACCAATTAGCTCGTGTACTTCATCAATTATGACCCATCTTAGGTGCTTCAAGAATGCTTTGAATTTTTCCTGTGTGAGTATTATTCCAAGGGATTCAGGGGTGGTTATGAGAATATGGGGAGGCTTTTTTAGCATTTTCTGTTTTGCCGTTGTTGTCGTGTCTCCATGTCTTATTTGAGCATCAAGATTTCTTTTCTTTGCATAATCAATTATTCTCCGATGAACATCGTTATTTAGCGCTCTTAGAGGTGTGATATACAGTACAAAAATTGCACCGTCTTCTATAAAATCGGTATTTCCTGATCTCTCGCTTTCAAGTAAAGAAAAAATGGGCATCATAGAAGCCTCAGTCTTGCCTGAGCCTGTGGGCGCAACTAAAAGACAATTTTGCTTGCGGGAGATAACCTGATAAGAAATCTTTTGAATTTTTGTTAGATTCCGAAACCCTTCACGTCTAAAGGATTCTACGATCTGTTCATCAACGGCATTCATTCAACTTCTTGATTTTTCTGCTTCAGGATTCTGATTTGATTTGACGTTCATTTTCTCGTATAATATAGTTACGAATAGTCCTGCAATAAACAGGCCAACTGCAATTTGAACCAAAGTATCAAAAGTCATTGATAATTATTCTAGACATGCGTTTCTCATTTATAAATCGATTGAAATGGCCAAGACATCCTGGTTACCATGATACCCTCTCATGCTATAAGTTAGTTGAACACACTATGATTTGAAATTGATAAACAGGTCATCTATAACTCTGCCATTACATCATGGACACCCACCTCAATACTTGCTTGTGAGAATGAAAAAACTTGCTTCTTCAATTTCAAAAATTCTTGTTGAAGAACATGGAACAGGTGAGTTTTTAAAGAAATTGGCAGATCCTTTATGGTTTCAATCCTTTGGGTGTGTATTAGGATTTGACTGGCATTCTTCTGGGCTTACCACAGTTGTAACAGGCGTGCTACAACGATCAGTCAATCTGAAGGATCATGGAATTATGATTGCGGGAGGTAAAGGGAGAAAATCAATATCTTCAAGGAGCCAAATTCCAAATTTGTCTACAATTGCAAATATGACTGGCAAAAAAATTTCCGATCTTCTTTATGCTGACAAGATGACGGCAAGAATCGACAATTGTGCTGTTCAAGATGGATATGACCTATATCATCATGCAGTCTTCTTTGATGCAACAGGCGATTGGACCATAATACAGCAGGGGATGAATTCTGACATTAAGATGGCAAGAAGATATCACTGGATTTCTGATAGGATAGGCTCTTCATTTCTGGCAGAACCTCACTCAGGAATCATATGTGACAGAATACATAAGGATGTGTTAGACATGACATCTCATCAGTCAATTGAAACACAGAAAACAACTGTTGATCTCATAAATGGAGATCCTCAAAATCTGATCTCTTCTATAAAAAAATTACAATTACATAATATTAAAACGATAGACGATTGGATCTACGGTAGAGACCTTGTAAATGTTGCTAATTTGAATTATGAAATGCCAAGACATCTTAACTGGAAGACTGTCAAGAAAATATATGATATTCAACCCCAAAAGTATGAAGAATTCGTTACTATCGACGGAGTTGGACCCTCTCTAATTAGGGCGCTTGCCCTTATTTCCCAATTGATTTATGGTTCGAAATCTTCTTGGGAAGATCCAGTACAATTTAGTTTTGCCCACGGAGGAAAGGATGGTGTTCCTTTTCCAATTAATAGAAATAATTTTGACAGGTCTATCAAGTTCCTAAGCGAAGCAATTGAAGGAGGAGAAATATCAGGAGAGGAAAAAAGAGCCGCACTAAAGAGATTATCCTCAAATCTAAACTTAATACTTCCAGGATATGGTCAATAGAATTGTGCTATAATACAAGTAGTTAACAATTGTATCAAATGAACAGTCTCATTCAGAACATTCAATAAAGTCGGAGATTGTCTCTATAAGATAATTAACTTGTCGTTATACAAAAATCTCCAAAAAATAAGGAGCATTGTATTACTTTGGTTTAGAGCAATTAGAATAAAATTCATCCTAGCATCAATTATAGCGGTAAGTAATGGAATTGCAATTAGTTATTGGAAGACCGGGACAGTTGATCCTGGCTTTGCGTTACTAACTTATTTCGGAATAATGTGTTTGCATATTAGTGTTGATTTACTTAATGATTATTCTGACTTTAAGAGAGGGATTGATACAAACACAAAGAGAACAAAATATAGTGGGGGGACTGGTGTTATACCCGAGAATCTTATTAATCCAAGGCTCATTTATTGCGTGGGGCTAGTATTTTTAATCTTAGGAGGTTTGACAGGGTTGTATTTTGTTACTGTAAAAGGTATTGTAATATTAATATTATTGTCTTTTGCAATTATTTCAATTTATTTTTACTCTACAAATATAGTAAATGCCGGTCTGGGAGAGCTTTTTGTGGCAATAAAAGGTTGCATGATAGTAATGGGGTCCTATTATATCCAAAGCGATTTAATTGATTTATCTTCCATTTTTGTTGGTATTATTATTGGACTTTTGTCAGCAGTAGTGCTCTTGGTAACATCATTTCCAGATTATCAAGCTGATAAGAAAAGTGGAAGACGAACTTTGGTAATACTTTTAGGTAAACAAAATTCGGTCAAGATCTTTGCTACCATCATAATTGTTACATATGGAATGATTATTGGAGGGGTTATTTTCAATATAATTCCTGTATTATCAACTATTGGTCTAGTTTCAATACCATTTGCAATCAAAGCAATTTACCGACTAAGGCAATATAACGATTCTTCTCATCTAGTCTCAAGTATGGCAAATTCAATAATTTATTCGAGGATATGCGGATTCCTTTTGGCAATAAGTTTTGTAATATGAGAATTACACATTTCTGTGATATTATAGATCCAACTGACCAAGATATTCTTAAGAAAACAATAATCTATTCTATGGGTGGCAATATTGACAAGGATTAGTGAACCTGACATTAAGACTGAGCTTCGAAAATTGCTAAGAACCAATAGACTTGGGCAATCAATCTATGTATTTGATGAGCTTGATTCAACACAAGATTTTGCTAATGCGTTACCAATCGTAGAGTCAGTGCATGGGACTATTGTGATTGCAAAAAAGCAAAAGATGGGCAAAGGAAGAATCGGCAAAAGTTGGATTTCTCCTGAGGGGGGTCTATGGATGTCAATTATTTTTAGACCTGAGTTTAACATGAATAGTATAATATTTACTCAATTCATAGGCGCTATAGCAATAGCTGAAGCCATAAAGGAGGTTGCCAATATCAGATGTTCCTTAAAATGGCCAAATGATGTCCTGATAAATGAAAAAAAGGTTTGTGGAATATTAGTAGATGTAAACCTAGAAAGTAATAACAAGGTAATTGTGATGGGAATAGGTTTGAATACAAATATCGAACCTTCTTTGGTGAACAATAAATTGACTCAAGATTTTA
>DASVGC010000090.1:0-4418 GCA_036379735.1 Nitrososphaeraceae archaeon | reverse complement strand
AACCATCTGAAGCTTGAAATCAATCACAACAGATTGTTGTCTGCTGCAATAGATTTTCAACATTTGAAAACCAAGTATCACGTAAGATTTGATCTACGATTCTCTGATTACTGACAGGGTTAAGTTTGCCATAAAGATTAGAATGACAATGTATCTTGAATAAAATGACAATTAATAATTTTATGATTTGGATTTGATTCCAAAAAAGATCATAACCGAGTAGGGGAAATTATCACAGCTAACTAGAGTTAAATGTAATTGTAGACATTTCCGGTAAGGCTTTATTTTCTAATCAAAGTATTGCTTAGTAATGGATTCATTAGAAAAAATAAGATTAGATTATATCGAACAGATAAATTCTCTAACTCAATTTTCTAACAGAAGAAAATCTAAAAACTGTATCTTTGTCGGATCTGGAGATTCTTATGTAGCTGGTCTAATTGCAGAATATGTTTCTAATCATACATGCACATGTTATAGTCCTGCAGACCTGATGAGATCAAAATTTGCGAAAGATATGACTTACTATTTCATTTCAGTTACAGGTAGAACCAGATCAAATATTGAAATTGCTAAACGTGCAACTGATGCCGGGGCAAGGACTGTAGCCGTAACGCTCGATCCTACTAGTGAACTTGCCAATGTTTGTGGTGAAATTTATCCTTTAGGAAAAGCCGTGACAAATACTATTACAAGTTATGGTGCTTTTACAGCAAATGTTGTCATATGTTTACGATTAGCGGGGATATCAATACCTAGAAAATTTCAAATGTGGCATAGGAACGGTATGGCATTTTCCTCAAGGTTTGATCATGTCAATTTACCCAAAGGTACTTTACATATTTTGGGTAATGATGTTTTTTATCCATTAGCCATTTATGCTTCACTCAAAATGTCCGAATTCTTTGGAGTGACTACTGTGCCAAATAGGATGGAAGAATTTTGCCACTCACCAGTATTTGGTATCAAACCTTCACATACTATATGGATTTTGGGACGAACAGAAAATACAATTAGTCAGAAACTCGGAAATCTGAATAATAAGTCTAACTTTTTTGAACTTAAAAATCGAGATGTTCTTTCAGAAATATTTGAGTCAATATTTTTTCTGCAGGGATTTGTGCTGTTATTGTGTGAAAAGAATAATTTTAGTGAATTAAAATATGTTCTCATGAAAAGAGTACTGGCAGTATCTTCAAGTATTATCTATAGGACTACTTCTTAATATCACAATTAATCATTACTAGATAGTAGAACAAAAATGATTTGAAAGCGCATTAGGTCAGAGAGTCAATCATAGCATAGCATAGCATAGATGTGAATTGATATTTAACGAACGAGAATCAATGATAATATCTGTCTCGTTGCATATATAGAAGTCAGTAAGGTATAGAAGGGTCTATCTTAGAGTTAATTAAAATAAAAAAAGAGGTTTGTATTTTACCAGCAGCTACGGAACTTTGTTCCTATTGAGGATTACATCCGCCGCTTGGCTGACTAACGAAGCAGTTGTTCTTTATCAGTTCATTTCCGTTGATGTTGAGTGGCAATCCATCTGCGTTGTTTATGTCAACAGTGTTTTTTAGTACGTTGTTATACAGTATTGTGTTCCTTGTGCTTTGTGCATCTAGGAATATACCGTTCTTGCTTCCACCAATTGAATTGGCATCTACTTGTGATTTGTCTGTATTGACAAGCGTTACTCCTGCTAGATCGTTACCTGTCATCATGTTGGCATGTACCTGAAATTCTATGGACGAATGAGACGCCACACCGATTGCATTTGGTCCAATAAAGTTCTGTTCTACAGTACTTCCAATCGAACCTGACACGAAGATAGCTATTTTGTTTCCGTCGAAGGTGACTCTGTGGACATTAGTATTTTCAGAACCAGATATGAAAACTCCTGCCTGGAAATTACGAATAGCGCCGGAACCCGATATTACTACGCTATTTGAATGCGGTATGTTTATACCCACCTTGGAACTGTTCTCACCTGGTCCAGTGATAGAGTATCCATTCAAGTTAATCGTTGTGTTATCTCCTCCAACAATCAATCCATCTCCTGTGCAGACGAGATTTGCAGTCAATGTCACGTTACCATGAACTACTTGACCGCATGCTGGACTTGATAATGGCAAGCCTTGTGCTAGTGCTGATTGCATTGAACTTTGCATAGTTACCCCACTGATAGTCGCTAGTGCTACTAATATTGTTGCTAAGATGTAAGACATTGTTTGTTGCATCCATAATAGGGCTACATTACTAACTATATAAGTCGAACTCATCTTTCTATTGTAACTAAGTTGCAGTATAAGTAGTTCTTCTACTAGATACAAAAAATACTAAATTCTTTCATAATAGTATACTTTTACCATACTTCTTAGTAAACTCAATAACGAGCTCGATTGGGGACTCATGTTGTAATAATGAGAGTTATTAGATATCTAGATTTATTGTCCTGATTGGAGAACCAATTTAATGACAATGAAATACCTCATTTGATGCCGTATTTATAATCAAAATTAGGACTAAATTTCTCAAGTTTTATGCCAGTTTTGAATGATTCACAACTATTCTCAATCAAAGGCGATTCATGGGATTAACGCATGACGCTTTCTTCTGATTTTTCAAATATTTGGCTTCCCACCTGGATGCTGTTATCGGTTTGACTCGCTAATTGAAAAAACAATTCAACAAGAAATATAAACAATTTTTATCTCAAAGGTAATCGTGAAACTGGCAATTGTTGGTGCAGGAGTTGCGGGCTCGTACCTTGGTAATCGGCTTCAAGGTCAAGGGCACCAAATAAAGGTTTTTGAGGCATCAAAAAAGGAATCACATTGGCCAGTATGTGCATGGGGTGCCTCAAAGAATATGCTGGAAATATTTTCCAAGAATGCGGGCTTAGATTTTGAAAACTATGTTCTTCACCGTGGAAAAAAATTGAGAATGGACCTTCCTGAGAACAATATAGAATATCTTGAACTCAAGGGTTTGGTCACGTATGACAAGTATCATTGGGAGCAAGATCTATGTAAAGAGTTGAGCATACAATATGGCGTTCATTGTACGCCCGAATCAGATTTTCTTTCAAAGTATGACTATGTTGTAGATTGTACAGGACTTCACAGATCTCTCCTTCCAAGGTCTCAGGAAGACTTCATAATACCATCTTACGAATATCTCGTTGACAACGTTGATGAGATAGAGGAGTTTTACGTTATAGGGTACAAAGGAGCGCGTGGCTATTTTTGGTTTTTTCCATTGGGCAATGGACGAGCCTACATTGGAGCCGGTGATATCGATAGAAGATATTTTGGGATATCCGAATTCTTTGAGAAAAATCCTCATGCGAAAGTACTGAAAAAAATTGGTAGACCTATAAGATTGTCTCCACCCAAACGAATGCTACCATTTACTCACGATAACAAAATAGGAGTTGGAGAGTCAATCGGGTGTGTCTTTCCTATGCTCGGTGAAGGAATCATTCCCTCCCTTATTTGCTGTGATATTTTCATTGAAGTTCTGAATAAGGGTTCAAAGTTTGATAATAAACTCTATGAAAAAAAAATTCTAAAAAAATTCGGATATTACGACGATGTTTATCGGATTGTCAGGATGAAGATGGACGGTAAGCTCAATTCCATAAAACATTTCAAACTTCTTATGAGTATGTATAGAAATATGAAAAGGGACGAGAAACGATTTGGATTTGGAATTGATTTTGAACAAATGAACCGATTGCTAAAGGCTCTATAATGTTGTCTTAGTAAAGGTTATTTTATTGCTCATATTATGGCAATTTCGTCTTTTTGACACTTTGAAATTCTGCCAGTTTGTTTAGTTTAATTTCAATCACGAAGTCTCAGTTTACCGATTAGTTGAGGGGCAATACTTGAACACAATGTATTTGTAAAAGAGAACCGCTTAGTTCCGTATGCATTCTTCATTTACTTCAGACTGGGTCAGAAGACGTTGGCTTGATTTTCGAAATGGGCATAGTATATACCTAGTTTTTGCAATGACTTTTGCCAATTTTATAACAATTCAGTATCAACTGTTAATAGATAGGTTACCGTATTGGGCCGGGATTTTTAATAGTATTTGGATTTTTGCGATATTGTTTGTCCTAGCATATGTTCCGGTGAGTATAGTATTAGGATATTGGCACAGGAAAAGTCAATGGAAAGTCGAACAAGATGCCTTGTTTAGAGAAAATAAAGTTGGAGCCATAATGTGGATGTACGTAATTGATCTTATTGAAGGTAAAGTAGCTGAAGAGGACAGGAAACTAATGAGAGAGGCCCTACTCAGAATTACTAAAGGAGAAACGCGATTGTACGGTACCAAGAAATTATCTGATAATGAAGGAACAGCCACGGATAACAATAAAGACGAATAAGCTAAAATAACTA
>DASVGC010000089.1:0-2080 GCA_036379735.1 Nitrososphaeraceae archaeon | reverse complement strand
GATCCTTACGCATAATCAACATGGAATTTTTCCAATCTCCGCCTACTAGCTTTGAAGAAAGTACCAACATTATTGCACATAACCGAGCTGGGATATAGTTTGCAAAAGTATCTAATTTTGCTGCCATCCAACCTATGTGATAATGATAGCTATCCGTATAGCCAATCATTGAATCAAGTGTATTAATAATCCTATAGGCAATCGCACCTGATGGACCTAGTAGTGAAAAGTAAAACAATACCGAACCAATCCCATCTACCATGCTTTCTCCTATTGATTCTATAGTTGCCGATAAAATATGATTTTTATCAAGGTCATTAGTGTCCCTTCCCACGATGAGAGAAAGATTCTTCCTTGCTTTAATCAAGTTATTCTCTTCCAATGCACGAATTACCGAATATGCATGTGTTTCTAACGTAAGAATCGCCATTGTAAATTTAAGCACTAGTAGTGAGTAAATCAGTAGCCCTATTACACCAAATATTTTATGGAGGATAACTGAAAAGTAATATGATCCGACAGTGATTCCTATAGTTAGAAACAATGTAAAAACAATTCCCATAAGCCTTTCTTGATAAGGGTTGGTGCGCTTTATTTTTGGCAAAAAATAAGAAACTAATTTTCCAAACCAGGAAATAGGATGGATTCGATTTGGAGGATCGGTAAGTATAAAACATGACGCAATGCCTCCAATAAGAGATAACAAAATAATTTCAGAATTCATAATTCATTTCATTTTTAGAATTTTTAATAGAAATTTCATATCGATGCTCTCTCTAAAAGTAGATGCTACTAGATTGATTTGCTCATCAAGGTATCGTTTGCCATACGAAGACTTTGATCTTTTTTGATCCAGGGAATCTTCACTTGGAATATCAAATTGTACTTTAGGAATTACACCTATCACTTTTTTCTTCGTCATTTCTTCAACCGAAAATATTGCATTATCTAGAATTGATTTTTGTCCTAAAAACTTGTTAATTATTATACCTTTGACAAACTTACGTTGCCGGATCGGTAGTAATCTTATCGTTCCGACTATTGCTGCAAAACAACCTCCCCTCTCAATATCTGCTACCAACAAAACTTTTGAATTCGTTCTTTCTGCGAGAATCATATTTGCAATATCATACTTTGACAAATTTATTTCTGCAGGAGATCCTGCTCCTTCTATCAAGATCAAATCGTTTTCATCTCTAAGACTATTCAGATCTTGAAGAACTTTTGGAAATCCTTTTTGGAGAACAAAATTCTCATAGTAGTCTTCAGCAGTCATCTTCAGACTCCCTATTCCTCCTAGAATGACTTCGCTTATGTTGTTACCCAAGGGTTTCAAAAGAAGTGGATTCATTCTGATATCTGGCTCTATTCTGGCCGCCGTAGCTTGAACAGCTTGTATCCCAGCCATTCTACTCACTGATTCTTTTTGTTTTACAAAATGAAAATTTGATGTCATATTTTGCGCTTTAAAAGGTGACACCTTATATCCCAAATCGGAGAATACCCTACATAGAGCAACCACTAAAGTACTCTTTCCTGACCCAGAGGACGTACCTTGTATCATAAGGAGCTTTGCTTTCATTTATCAAGCGACTCCAATGAATTGAATAGTGCTAAATTTTCGTTATGAGGCCTTACTGCGACACGGATGTACTTGTCATTCATACCTTTGAAATCACTACATTCTCTGACAAGAATCCCATTCTTTTTTAATATTAAATCTCTGACTTGCCTACAATTACCATCTCTCAACCTGATTAGATAGAAATTAACATCTGATTTGATTGCTGAAAAGGAGTGTAAGTCATTATTTATTTTACTATACATCAGCTCTCGTTCAGTAGTTATGATTTTTCTTGCTTTCCTGAGATGTGATAGGTTATCCAAAGCAGTAATACCCGCCAACTGAGCTAATCCATTTATGTTCCACGTTATCTTGTTATGCGATAATTTTTTCGCCATGGACGGATGGGATACACAATAACCAAGTCTTAATCCCGCAAGGCCAAATGATTTTGTCATTGAACGTACGACAACCACATTACGAAATTCATTAATCTTTTCAATAAATGATCTTGGA
>DASVGC010000088.1:0-4952 GCA_036379735.1 Nitrososphaeraceae archaeon | reverse complement strand
AAGTTCAACCAAATGTTGTGCCAAATAGTCCAGTTCCAATTAATACTCATAATATTGATTTTTGGCAATTATATATTCGAATGTTTATAGTTTAATCAACAACAATGATGAGATGAATAACATAAACGAAGCCAAGAATGGTAAAGCATGTAATACGACAAGACCTCAAATGTTGATGCATGACAACTAATTTACAGATTGAGATTACTCGTACTTGTCTGAGTTTGACTCTGCTTCTTTTAATGACTCAAGTATCCTAGCGTTTACATTATTAATATTCAAATTCTGCTTTAGGTAACCTGCAAAGTCGGTTGGAGTAATTATACCGAGAGGTTTAGTTACATCATCTCCTTCTACAACGAGCAGATGCCTAACTTTATTATGTACCATTAAATCGGCGGCTACCCCGACTTCGGAAATCGCATCTGTAGTCACTAGCATATCTGACAAAATATCTTTAACATTTGTTTTTCTACTGCTTGAATCACTGGCGCACACCTTCCTTACCATATCTCGCTCTGTTATGATACCAATAGGTTTGTTGGTGCTATTCACAACCACTAATGAGCTAACGTTCTTACCGCGCATTTTCTTTGCAGCGTCTTGAACTGAACTAGATCCTTCAATGGTCTGAAGTTTGTTGGTCATTAATTCTCCAATCGTTGTCAATATTCTATCTCCGAGGTACGTATGTCAAACAACTATTAATATTGTTTAAGTATTTGTAGGCACTTTATCAAGAACTGGAAATGCACGCACGGTTCGATCCCGATGAACCCTAAACGGCAAGTATAATCTGAAGACCAATGATATTCTTAGTTTCCCCGCCTATATTGTTGTGAAGTAAGGTTCTCTATTCAAGGAATTTGGAAATTTCTATCCTTGACTCAACTGAAAAATTAAGCCTCTCCATTTAGTGATGTCAAATCATATTCATGGAATGGCCACACCATAAATAAATATCACAATTCACAACTATATCTAAATGCACTCAGAAAAGATGTCTGTATTCGATTTAATGAATACAAAAGTTCAAACCGACTTTGAAGATCAAAATATTATGAGCGCATGCAATATAATGTCCGCAAACAATATTGGTTCTGTTATAATTGTTACTTATGACAAGAACCTCGATCCATTGGGTATAATTACTGAACGTGATGTCGTGCGAATATTAGGTAAACTGGATCCAAACTTGCTCCAGACACCTCTTAGGTCCTTGATGAGTAAGCCTCTAATTACAATAGAACAGTCTGCATCCATAAATGATGCAACTAAAATTATGAATAACAAGAAAATTCGTAGACTTGTAGTAGTAGACCAAAATAATAAAATGATTGGAATATTGACCCAGCGAGATATATTCAAAGCCATCGATAAAGATCCTGATTTATTCTCAGAATTCTATGGCAACGCTTTTTCTTCAAAATTCAAGTCAATTTATGAAAGATTCAATAAATATTCTTTAGAGGACTAATGTCAGATTCCTCCTATACCGAGACTATTTGGAAAATTCAGATCTTGAATAGAACATGCATCCGATACAAGAATCTCCAAAAATCAATAAAATAATATAATAAAAAGCCAGCCATCAGAATTCTATAGTTCTCAGCGATAAAGAGGCACATTAAATGATTCTACACAATTGGAAAGAAATTGAACTCTAATATGCATCGTTTCTTATTACTTGATAATTGATTCCTTACAAAATCTTAATACTAACATCATAATAGACAAATTCATGGAGTTGCGCATACTTGCGTCATTAAGCTTTTTGTCATTTATGACTCTGATGCTTGTTTTATCTCAGCCTCAAGTTTATGCAAGCGATAATGCAAAATTGAAGACATTTAAGGATAAGAACGGAGCTTTCACCATTCAATATCCCTCAAATTGGAGTCCCTTGAAAATAGACGAGGAAGAAGAAGAAGAGGAGGAGGAGGAGGAATATACCTCTTTGATAAATGTGGCGTTCACGTATCAGGGAAAAGGAACATCATTTGCAGTACTTAACTTGTTCGCAGAAGCTGAATCTCTATTTACCAACGCCACAGATAAAATTGACTCAGCATCTGCATCAAAACAAAACTATGAGAAATACAAAGTTATTCAGCCAGTAGAATGCGGTAAATATACCTTAAATCAACTGAACGCGTGCAGTCAAATTGAGGAATTTAGATTAGAGCTTGAGGGATACTCTACAAGGCCGTTAGTCAACCAGCTCACAGTAGGAGCCATAGATGATGACGGAACGGAATTTGTGGTAGTATACACTGCTAGCCAGAAACAATTCGATGATTTCCTACCTGATGCAGCGGATATGATAAAATCCTTTGAAACAACTGGGACTGCAGTCATGGACGATGATGCTTCCGTAGAATCAGGCGGCGAATCACCAGCGCTACCTCCCTTGTCTTGATCAAACGGTCTCCAACATTTATCTAATACTCAAGCTTCGCAGTAACAGCAATAATAATAAAGAACAAGCATTACTGGATATTCCCTTCTTTGTGTAAACCAAGTATATCTCGAAATAACACAAAGTATTAGAAATTCTAAGCAATCATAAATTATACAAAATTCTTGTTACTACATGTTTAATATAATGGTCAGTAATATGTAATGGGGCAGGAAATGAGATATGTGGATTGATTTGTCTAGAAATGATTTAACTATAATATCCAGTGTAATCATGTGTGCAATTTTGTTGTCACTGCCAATAACACAAATTTATGCATCATCTGAAAATGTAGTGTGGAAAACATTCAAGGAAAAAAATGGACTTTTTACAATCAAGTATCCATCGAATTGGAGTCCTCTTAAGGCTTATCCTGATTCCACGGCGCCAATCAATATTGTATTTTCCTATACGGGGCGTGAGTCCTCATTTGCAGAACTATACCTAATCGGTCAAGAATCAATTTATACTAATGCAACGGATTTAGTTGATGATTACCCAGTATATCTCCAAAATGAACAGAATTTCAAATTGCTTCAACCAACGGAATGTGGAACATACACAATAAGTAATCTCACTGCCTGTGATACAATAATAACTTTCAAATCCAGCCACCTGGATGGTAAACCGGTAATAAAGGATCTAATAGTAGGAACAATAGGTGAAGATGGTTCAGAATATATCGCAGAGTACTACGTTACCAAGGACTTGTTTGATACATTTCTTCCCGTCGTTGAAGAGATGATAAGGTCCATCAATATTACTGATACTAGTGGACTTCCGGAATCCGATTCAGCAACAGATGACTTTCCAGGATTACCTCCGCTATCAGAGCCTACAATCGGAAAGCTTTGATCCGTGTATCACTAGATTAACTAGCATTGTATAGAAACATCTCTGGCTTATTTTGACGTGAGAAATCTAACTAATACCAATTAAGGCAAATTTTCTAATTGCAGAATAGGATTAGAAATAGAAAACCAAAAGGCTATGCAATAAATAGTAAGTATTGGAATCCAGTAACTGGACTAAATTATTACCTTCCAATCAACATCTCTCGCTGGGTAACCAATTTTCAAGCAACATTTTGGCCTTTTCCTTTCCTACCAACAATTCACTACGAGGAATCTTGAGATGTTTCATTCTGATACGAATATCAACGTATTGAGTAAACCCAACTCTAAACTTCATTAAATCTAACGAAAGACAAGAATCAACACAGCAACCCGCATCCGTCCTAAATGGTACTTGCTCAATAAGTCTTCTTGACAGACGCGACAAAGCAAACCCTTGATGCAATACAGGAATTATGGCATCGGAATCGGAATCTTTTACTTTTGATAGCAACGATTCAATCTGTGCTATCTTGTACCAACGGTAGCCTTCATATGTTGCTGTACGAGGCGGATCTGGAGGCAAGAAAGCCGAGATGTTAGTATCTATATTGGTTTCATCTCGGCCGTTGTTATTGCACCAGCCAGATATCGAATCATATGATTCGTCATAATTTACTATCGCATCAACATCTTTTTGAGTCACAATAAGATCGTCGGGCAAGATCATAAAATGAGTATAGTCACTTTGCAGAAAGAACTCTCTTGCTTTTTTGTATGCTTCGTCTTGTGGAAAATACTTAATCCACAGTTTAGAGATCCCGTTTATCTTTTCGATGGCCGTGTAAAACTCTGGGATACTACGCGGATTGAAGATTACTAATAAGGGCTTCATTGCTATCGTGGCTAATATGTAGTCTAGCCAGGCGGTTATTTTACTATTTCATAGCGGACCAGTCGTTGTGGGTAAACCAAGAGCAACTGTTACGAAATAGGAGACAATCCAGATAATAACAGCAACAATTGCAGATCTAGTCCAACTAAGACCATATATTCCCCTCAGTGCAAATAACCAAACTATTCCTCCAACTACTGTTGCCAATAATCCATGACCGAAGAGATAGTATGTAACAACCCAAACAATCGTTCCAATTAGAGCTGTTATGAATGCTTTTCCTATGTTCGTCCTTCCTCTAAATAAAGCGGTCACAGCAAAAATTATGACCGTTGAAATCACTAGACCTATTACGAAAATTACTGCCGGATCATCTATTTCTAAGCTTGCCATTACGATCTAGAGTGTTATGAAAAAGATAAATAGTTGTATATGATTCTCATCGTTTGCTAGAGCAGAAACAAGTCCCACTTTTTACACGCATTGACATTTCCATCCTAAATTACTGTGATGTTAAGAAATCATCATGGAGTCCAAGTTTTCAGCTGAAATGATCACAATGCTAGTAATAGTTCGCATGCGAAATAGTCTTATGAAACCACTAAAATACATAAAATCAAACATTTGTATTATAGGAATGCTTGCAGGGATTCTAATTATCAGTAGCTTGTTCTTTATACCATTAGAAGAACATTGGTAAGGTATTGATAAGTATCCAGCACGACTAGGAATATTTCGAATGAAGATCATGTCGAATTTGACGGCC
>DASVGC010000087.1:0-6830 GCA_036379735.1 Nitrososphaeraceae archaeon | reverse complement strand
TGTTTTAAATGGAGATTGATTAAACCGTACTGGTCTTGAATCCCAAGGAGAAAATAGACTTCCAGTTAGATGCGCTTTTTGGTAAAGGTGTTTGTTCAGTTTTACCAAAAGAAATTTCATTCACTTATTCTAGGAAGACTGGAAAAATCAAGAGTTTTGAAACTAATGGTAAACTTATTGGTACATTGAGATCAGATGGTGGAATAGCCCTCACTATTTTAGGAGCTTCAATTCTTATGAAAAGTAGCGAATTTAGGCAGAATTGTATAATTCCAATTCATGATGCGCTTCCATTTGTAAGTGAGGGTAGATCTTTATTTTGTAAACACGTTGAATGGTTTGGTTCGAATATCAATATCGGATCTGAGGTTGTAGTTATAGATAAGAAAGAAGATGTACTTGCCGTAGGCAAATCAGTTGCTAGTCAATCTCAATTACGTGGTAGAATAGGAGATGTTGCAGTAAAAGTTAGAGAAGGAATAAAAAGTAGAGTGGAGCAACCTAAACTATGATGCGCGGAAATCGCGAAATGCGGAGGATGCTAGATAAGATGGGACTCAATATGCAGGAGCTCGAGAATATTGAAGAAGTTGTTATCAAAACTGATGCTAAGGAGATCTATTTGATAAAACCTCAGGTAATTGAAATGAAGGGCAAAGATAACACGATTTTCCAAATTGTCGCTGGAGACATTGAGGAAAAAGAAAGAGAAGTCCCTACTTTTAAAGAAGAGGATATTATTCTTGTAATGCAACAGGCTTCAAGTTCGCGCGAGAAGGCCATAATGGCTTTGACTGATACTAAGGGAGATATTGCACAGGCAATATTAAATCTGACAACTTGAAACCAAGATAACAAGCCAAGAAATCCATACTTCAATGCAGAGTTAATATATGGTTGCAGGATTTTCTGATATTGTATAATGTCCTCAGTAGAAAAAATTGTTTCCGCACTATCTGAACTTGAAAATGATATTGAAAGTTTGTCTGTCAAGGTTCAAGATATGAAAAAAAGAATAATATCTACTTCAGACAATGAAATTGCTCAACTCAGAGAAAAAATAATCCAAGTTGCAAAGACAGAATCAGACAAGATTATTTCGAGTGCAAAACAAGAAGCAGAAGAAAAATCACAAAAAATCTCTGCGGAGGCAGAAACGAACCTGACAAAACTGAGAGAGAATACAAAATTATCATTTGACAAGTCAGTTAAATTAGTAGTAGATTCTGTATTGAACAGAAACGATACTAATGAGAACTAGTGTGTGCGTATTTTCAACCATACCTCAAACATTTAATAACAATCAAAAAATAGTATAATTGAATGGAAAGCCCTTAACGACAGAGCTGAATTCAAATCAAATAGTGGTAGCAACTGTCGAAGGTAGACCGTATTATAAAATCGTAACCACGCTAAAATCTATGAACATTAGGTTCTCTTCTCTATCACCAGAAGAAGCATCGAAAACAAACGCGAAAATAATTATTACCACAAAAAACGAAGCGCCATTGTTCAGAAGAGAGGATTTGATTTTTGATTTCCAGCTCGATACGTTCCCTCCTCTTTTCAAGGCAATGATATTGAAAAACTTGAGTGGAAACTATCTTGAAGATATGTTGGTTGTAGGAGTTGATCCGGGAAACAGGATAGGAATTTATGTTTTATATCTACACGCAGAATTGTACAGCACAGTTCAAAGATCAATGAAGGATGCGGTTAAATTCATTGGGAACATTCTTTCTTGCATAAAATCAAGTAAGAAGATACTGAAAATTGGAAATGGGGATTGGATAAAATGCAATCACATAGCTGAAGAAATAAGAAGTGTAAATAGATCTGTTAGAATTGAAATTGTTAATGAATTTGGTACCTCAAGAAATATTCTGCCCAATCGGCGTGGTAACAGAGATGTAGGATCTGCAAAATCAATTGCATTGCGAACTGGTCGTATTTTTCAAGGTAACTGACCAATATCGCAATCCAAAATTGCAGACGAATCAGGTGGAACTGAAGAAAATTATTTACCGATTCATTTGCAAGACCTCTACGACTTGGACTCCACAATCTAATCAAATGATTTAGATACCATATTGTACTAAGACTATGATAGTTAACTTGTCCGAATCCCATGAAGGGAACTTCATTGAAAAGAGAATTACCTTGAAATCAAATAGAGTTTTTTTACTAAAATTTATCGATTTTGATAACGGTTGTTTTGTTTCGATTTCTGAGGATTTTTGCAAGATAGGAGGAGTTCATGTATCTATGGCATCCAACAATAGAGCCCAAAGCGCCAGAGTCATACCAAATATAAGAGATCCAGTATTCACCAAGACTCTTTCCGAAAAAATATCTTTAATGATAAATGGAATAGTAATAACTAATTTCAACAATAAGAATCCAATGTCACTACCTGAAATGCAAGAGATAATGAATGAAGTGTTAAAATTATTGGAAGTAAAAACTAGTGATTAGAAATGAAGTCCAAGTTTGAGTTCCACAAGATTAATGGTTTTGCTGATTTCCTAAAAGGACTAGAAAGCGCTAACGAGTTAGTAAGAATAAAAAAATCAGTCAATCCCAAATTTGAACTTGCAGGAATAGTAAGTAAACTGGATAAGGGTAAAGCGGTGATTTTTGAGTCGGTAAAAGCAAGTAAGATAAAAGTAGCTGCTAATGTTTTGGGCACAAGACAGAGAATCGCATTTTCAATAAATGCGAAGAATGAAAATATGATACAAGAGAGAATTATTGATGCAATTAGGAAAAAATCCGAACTACCTAAGATCGAAAAGAGCAACAATTGGAAAAAGAATTCAAGCAATCTTCATGATTTGCCAATAGTTACACATTTTGAAAAAGATTCAGGGGCATTCATAACTTCGTCTTTAGTATTTGCCAGAAATAACGAAACAGGATATCAGAACTTATCAACACATCGTCTGCTGCGATTGGATAAAAAAAGAATGGCAATAAGAATGGTTGAAGGAAGACATCTTCACAAGTGTTTTACTAGTGCAAAGGAACATGGGGAAGATTTGCCTGTTTCGATTATTGTGGGAGCTCATCCTGCCGTATCCGTAGCGGCAGCTTATCAAGCACCCTATGGAGAAAATGAGCTAACTTTGGCAAATTCACTTGTGGGTGATAGATTGACCTTGACTCGGTCCCCTGGCACTGGTCTTAGTATTCCAAAGTTCGCTGAGATACTCTTGGAAGGAAGGATACTTGTAGATGAAACAGCCGAAGAGCAAATGGTTGAAATGTTAAGAACGTATGATATAAAACGAAAACAACCTGTTTTTGAATTGGACAAAATTTACTTGACCGCTGATCCTATTTATCATGATATACTTCCGGGATATGGGGAGCATAGGTTGTTGATGGGACTACCGATTGAATCTAAACTATTCCATAGTGTCAAAGACGTTGTATCTGGTACTAGAGCAGTTCATTTGACAGACGGAGGAAGTAACTGGCTGGTTGCGGTTATTCAAATAACTAAGAAATTGGAAGGAGAGCCAAAAAATGCAATCGTTGCTGCCTTTGCAGGCCATCCCTCACTAAAAATTGCAATAGTAGTTGACGATGATATTGATCCTACGAATCCAACCGAGGTAGAATATGCAATCTCAACAAGATGTCAGGCAGATAAGGACTTTTTGATCATACCAAATTCAAAGGGATCTAGTTTGGATCCATCAAGTGATCAGAAAAATCTCATAACTACTAAAATTGGAATAGACGCAACTGCCACACTTTTGAAATCAAAGGAAAGGTTTGAAATCGCAAGAATACCAGATCAAGATAAAATTAAACTCTCAGATTATTTGTAGAAAACGTTGTAATGGTTTTGATACTATTGACAATGAATATTCCATTTACCTGATATCATAATTTTGTATAATAGATTAAATATCCATTATTCACATATCACTGAGTACTTGCCGTGAAACCCAACAATTTTGCGATGAGAGAATGGCACCTTGAACATGTTGAGAAAGTTATTTTACGTTACATGAAAGGGATTTCCCCTGATGCATCATCATTTGAAAAACGAAATTTTAAAAAATATAGCACTATCTCAAGTTGTTCCAAGCAGATAGAATATGATATAAAACATGGAGTTACCGTTCAGGAGGTAGCAGACCTGATGAATAAGATAAGAAACGATGCATCTTATTCTGAAGCCAGGCAAAACCAAGATGCGATACAAAGACTGGATGAGTTAGAAAGACAGTTAAATTCTCCAAAGAAGTCAAGTTGGTAAAAAATTTATTCCCTATTGTTATTCTAAATCATCATGTCAGAAAATAGATTTGTCTCCGGAAACGTAATTGTCCTCTATTGTAATTTTGTGAAGTTAGAACCAAATAAACAACTGCCTCCGCATATCATAGATAGAATAGCAGTTTGTACCAGAATATATGAGCGTATTATGAAATCCAAGCCTGACAAGTCTGCCACCATAATCAACGTGGCGGCAAGCAATGATGTAGGCGTCCTCATAAAGGATCATTTATTAAAAAATGGTGTTGAAGAATCAATGATTGTTGTAGATAATTCTTACAACAATATAGGACATCTTTTTTCTGTTTTGATGGATGAAATAAAGAAAAGACCCAACCCTCCGGTGATTTATTTTGTTTCGTCGTATCAACAAAAGGAAATTTTTGATAAGGTGATTGCAGGCTACAAAGGCTACAGGATTCAATTTGAGGGGGCGTTTGACAAAAGACCAAATGAGAACATTGAAGAAGATGCAAGAAAGGAAAAACTGAACAAGAAATTCACTAATATCAAGGAAAAAGGAAAAAACAAGATGGTGGATATGCTCCTGAATTATATCTTTCCAGAAAATAAGAAACGAAAATCTTCATAAGATTTAATATCTAGATTATCACCGCATAAAAGATATGCGGTCATCGTCTAGTTTGGTTAGGACACTGGCCTTCCAATCCATATGATGGAGAAGAAAGCCCGCAACCCGGGACTCTATTTGATTAGAGCGGGAATTCAAATCCCGGTGACCGCAGTTTTTTAAAACTTAGATCAAACCTTTCACCAATCCTAATTTAAGAAAATCTTGTTAAACCTAATACGCAGATCGTTTTCAATTTGCGAAACGTTTCTGACCCTTGGGCAGGTTCAATCACTAGTTATGGAATTAGAAATTTCTAATTACAAAGACTAAATGTCAGTATCCCTCAATATTGTTTATGAATTGAATAGATAATGCCAAGATTTTTATATTATTAGCTTGATACAAATCTATCTTTTGTCTCAAATTGTTAATCTTCCGAGAAGTATGTATAAGAACAAGCACGAATTATTTGAACAGGTTTTTCAGGCAATATTAAAAAGTGGAGAAGATGGAGTTTTCCAAACTGAAATATGCAAAGAATTTTCACTTGATAGCAGGGATGGTTCGAGGTTGGCAGGAAATCTTGAGAAGCAATCACTTATTTCACGTGAAAAGATTTTGCATAAGGGTAGATGGACGTACAAACTAATAGTAAAGAAATCAGCCATTGCTGAATACAACAGAAAACCTATTCAAATTGAATGTGTTGAAGGAGCCCCATGTTTCAGCTGCGCTTACCAACACTCATGTTCTTCTGAAGACGAAGCCAGTCCTTACAGTCCGGCAAAATGCGTTTGGCTGGAAGAATGGATTGTAGCCGGATTTGAAAAAGGCTACATGAAAAATGAAAAATAGATAGATAACCCAGTCTTTTTATCTTAAATTGCTGCTAAAAGCAATTGGATATATTGTGAAAGCAGAGTCGATCTGAGCGGTTCCATTAATATTCCATTCTGTAAAATTTGCTATAAACTGGGCATTGCTTATTTTGTCAAACAATTCTGAATTGGAACTTGTTCGGCTAAGTAGGAATGTCGACTGAAGGGTAGTAGGAGAATTCGGATACAATTGTGGCCTTCCGTTTGGAGGAATATCTTCATATGAAAGTAACCCATTACCTAATTCAGTACTATTAGCAATAACTGAATACTCTATTTTAGAGGTCGATAGTGCTTTAACATCGTTATTGAGTATTTCAAAAGTTACTGTCAAGGGAATGGTATTGTTAACGTTACTTGTGTTTTCTACTGCAATATTCTTGACACTCACTGTTACATCTCGCAATTCGCTACCTCCTCTAAGCAGATCGGGGATTGCTGGAAATAATACAATAAAAGCGACGATCGCACCAATAGCAGCAAGGAGGACGGCTCTTCTAGCTCCTATAAACATGGTCTGGT
This sequence comes from Nitrososphaeraceae archaeon, assembly GCA_036379735.1. Taxonomy (GTDB): domain Archaea; phylum Thermoproteota; class Nitrososphaeria; order Nitrososphaerales; family Nitrososphaeraceae; genus TA-21. The sequence continues at coordinate 566 of DASVGC010000087.1, read as the reverse complement.
TTTGTTCGTCCATAAATATAATCTTAGTCCACAAGTTAGTCTGGGAAGAAGAATATCTTGGTCCATTCCACAAATAAATAGACTAAAATAATCTTTTGATTATAGGAGTATTGAGAATTATGGGGAAAAAAATTGTTGCAGCTGGAATCATAGTTGCAATCATAGCAATTATTGTTTATTTTGGAATTTCAAGTTCCAGTTTCCTAACTAATGATATTTCAAAATTGGGACTGCCCAGTCTGAACTTCACAGAAGCAAGTATTTTCAATCAGGATGCAATCAAAGATCCAATCCCACCAGAGTTATCAATTAACGATATCACGGCAACAATAGTTGATGGTAATAGTGGAAACTTTTCAATCATCTTTAATGTTTTTAACCCAAACAGGGGCACCATTATGCTTGAGTCGATTTCGTATAATGTATACTCCAACTCAATAAGAATTGTTTCTGGAGATATCGGAAAACGACCAGAAGGATTTGTCGACTCTCAAGACAGCATATTTCCAGTTATTGGAAACGGCACTCTTATTCTAAAGGATAAGAGAATTATCGAAAACAGCAAC
>DASVGC010000086.1:0-2010 GCA_036379735.1 Nitrososphaeraceae archaeon | reverse complement strand
ATGAACGTATTAGGGAATTCCTTAAAGATCCCGGTGGTAACGTACGGACCCGGTGAACCTCACGTTTCCCATTCTAAGGACGAAAGAGTAGAAATACAGTCCTATCTAACAAGCATAGAAATTTACAATCGGGCCCTTTTTCACACTTCAAGGTTACACCATAATAAGAGGGATTCGCGTACCAAATGAACCACTGATATGTTGTATTTGATTGGTGCTGGAATTTATGAAACATTTGAACTATCAAATTCAATTGACATCCTGAAAAATTGTGACAGAATCTACGTTGAAATGTTTACATCTCCAATTTCTGACAATGTAATCCAAAACCTTAAATCAACTCTAGAACAGGGAAAGAAAATAGAATTTGTAAAAAGGTGGTTTGTGGAAGATGGTAGACAGATACTAGATGAATCAAAGACGTTAAATGTTGCATTGGTAAGTTACGGAGATCCTACTATAGCGACCACTTTTACAGAATTAAGAACAAGGGCCATAAGAAATGACATCAATGTGAGAATCATACATGCCGCTTCAGGAATTACGTCTCTCGTAGGGGAATCTGGATTACAAATCTACAAGATAGGAAAATTAGTTACTATGATGGAAGAAAGACAGTCTGCAATGAGCGTTTATACGACAATCTTTAACAACTTGAACCTGAATTGTCATACAATTATTTTAACCGAATATAGGCAGGAAGAAAATGGATCCTTTTTCTTTCTGAAGCCAAATGACGTAATCTCTAGACTAATCGAAATGGAGAAAGATATCAAGTATGGTTTTATCTCGGGGGATTCGTTTCTAATCGTTCTTTCAAGAATTGGCACGGACAACCAAAGAATAGTCAGTGGCAAGGCCAATTCCCTATTGGGCATAGATTACGGAGAAGGTCCCCACGCGCTCATCTTCCCGTCTAAACTTCACTTTACAGAAGAGGATGCGATTTTGAATTTGACCGAATTAATCGATGCGCCTAGTGATAATACTGCCACTATAAGGAGCATTTCAGACAATATGATAATTAAGTATGAGCCGATGATTAGAAATGAAATCCTACAAATAAGAGAATCCTTAGTTTCAAGAAAGAGTCACAACAAAATTCAATTAGAGTTACTGGAAAATGCAGAATTATATCTAGATGATGCAATCGCATTCCTTAGGCAAGGAAAAAAGGAGCTGGCTGTATTATCTGTTGGATACGCAGATGGATTGGTCGACTCAATAAAACAGATGTTAGAAATAGAGTAATCTTCAATTCAACTGCACAATTCAATCTCTACTACTGTTAAAAACTTTTTGGTGCAACATTGAGTAATTTACTAAATATAGGAATATCCTATTACAAATCCATTTACATGAATGTTGACTAATAATCTGGGTATCGAAGTTCTTCCGTGCTATTTATTCGCAAATATTATTACCTTTCATAATTTTTTTATAAGGGGTTAGTAAACAATAAGCATGAATAAATTCAGTTATTCAATAGCAGTCAGCCTAGTTATTTCGACGTTTGTTTTGATGAGTAATCTTGCTTTTGCGCAGGTCGGTTTTAGGACGGATTTGGCGGGAGAACGTGAAGTACCTCCTATTTTCACCGAATCCTATGGAAGTGCTCTTGTAGTTGGTAACAATGATAGTCTACAGTACCAGATAAACGTAACTTCTTTGGACAAGGTTACGGGGGCTTTCCTATACAAGGGTGATTCTACAGAAAACGGACAAGTCCTTGTTTCATTCTTAAACTCAACAGAACCTTCAGGAATTATTGATGGCAATTTGATTGATGGTGTAATAAATTCCACAAGTATAATGGTGCCAGTAGCAAACCTGTCAACTCATATTGCATTACCCGTACCAACTTCTGGAAATTTGACAAATGCTACAGCGGCATCGGTTGGCAATTTGACAAATGCTACAGCGGCATCGGTTGGCAATTTGACAAATGCTACAGCGGCATCGGTTGGCAATTTGACAAATGCTACGACATCCGTACAGCCCATAAGCAAA
>DASVGC010000085.1:0-8086 GCA_036379735.1 Nitrososphaeraceae archaeon | reverse complement strand
GAGCACATCTGGTAAAGACCTATTACTGCGAAAATTTTCAGGAGGTTGTGGAAGGCTGTCCTGTTCCTGTCATTATTGCGGGAGGTAAGAAGTTACCAGAAAAAGATGCACTAAATCTGACTTTTAATGCAATAAGGGATGGAGCATCTGGTGTTGACATGGGCAGAAATATCTGGCAATCAGATCAGCCAGTTGAAATGATTCAGGCTGTTAAATCCATAGTCCACGATGGATTATCAGTTGAGCAGGCATTTGATTCATTTCTAATAAAAAAAGGAATTCGATCAAATGAATTAGAAACCCTGAATACACGATAAATTTTTTAGTCGATATAATTTCATGTCTTATTATGTCAGAGTACGAGGGCGGTACGTTTAGGTGCAAAGTATGCGCCAAAGAATTTCTAACAAAGACTGAATGTGACTCTCATTATGAGGACGTTCATGGAGATGAAGTTGCTAATATTGGCGAATAAATGCTTCCAAGGTAAATCATTACAGTAAAGAGAATGAAATAATGTTAGATTTTTTAGTGACCAAATTAACTTAAAGTAAGATTTAGTTGAAAGTTGCAAATGTGATCTTGTTTGAAATCGGTCTCTGCGCCCTAGAAGATTCAGATTTGATTTACAAAAGGAAATTTGATAATCCAGAAGTAGAATATTCTTCCATCATTCAAGGACAAAAAAATTACATATCTGATTTGATTCCTAAATTAAGAAATTTTGATCTAGTGAGAGTTAATAACAAGAATATTATTGAAACTTTTCAGGGAGACAGTTATGAGGTCAAACTTATGTCTGATTCAAGGCAGAATGAAATAAACCAGAATAAGTTGGATTTAATGATTAAATTTGGGTTAGCAAATGACAGAGAAGAATTAGCAGAACTTATGCAAAGATTTGCAATAAATTTTTCTTCCATGAAGGTAAAAGAAACATCCGAAAAATTAGATTTGCATTTGGTTCAAGCCGTCAACACGTTAGACGAGCTAGACGAAATAATGAATACGATAAGTACGAGGATTCGCGAATGGTATGGTCTCCATTTTCCTGAATTAGATTATTTACTTCAAAACATAATTACATATGCCAACATTGTACGAGATGCTGGACCGAGGGAAAGTATCGACAAGGATCTTTTGACAAAGCTTGAGATACCTGATAAGAAAATTGAGATGATTCAATTAGCAATTTCAAAGAGTCAGGGAGGCGACCTTACTGAAGAGAGTGCTGAATCGCTAAAAGTTTTGGCAACTCAGGTGATAAAGTTATCAGAGTTGAGAACGAATTTATCGACGACAATAGAAAATCTGATGGGGACACTTGCTCCAAATCTGAAAAATATCCTTACTGCAATAATAGGTGCAAGGTTAATAGCAAAGGCAGGTAGTTTGATGAAATTAGCACAAATGCCTTCAAGTACAATTCAAATTATAGGTGCTGAAAAAGCTCTGTTTCGTGCTTTGAAAACAGGTACCAGACCTCCAAAGCACGGTCTTTTATTTCAACATCCTTCAGTTAACTCTGCTCCAAAATGGCAGAGGGGAAAAATTGCTCGTGCTTTATCATCAAAGATAGCTATTGCAGTAAGGATCGATGTATATCGTAATGCTGAATTAGACAGTTCATTATTGGACAAATTGACAAAGCGAATAGAAACTATTCAAAAGATATATCAAGAGCCACCCAAGACAAAAGAATCTTTTGAAGATAGGTCAAGATTCATGCACAAAAAACCCAGTAGATCAATGAGATTCAAGAGAAGAAAGATGCGTCATGAAAAACGTAGACGTCATTAGTTACGTTACTGTGAATGGAAAGGAACATATAGCTACATTCAACCTTTTGAAGGGTGTAACTCTTTATGGTGAAAAGCTTGTAACCAGAAACGGCAATGAATACAGAACATGGGATCCTTTTAGAAGTAAACTTGCTGCTGCATATATTAAGGGACTCGATTTTGATTTTACTAATGTTGCTAACGTATTGTATTTGGGAGCTTCGACAGGAACCACCGTCAGTCATCTATCTGACATAGTTGGCCATGCAGGTAAGATATTTGCCGTTGAATCTTCAACTAGAGTTGCAAGAGAGCTTATTTCAAATGTTTCATCTAAAAGAACAAACGTGATTCCTATAATAGAAGATGCAAGGAAACCTAGAAGTTATTTTGCAATTTATGATAAAATGGATCTTGTTTATTGCGATATTGCACAACCCGATCAAACTAGCATAGCGATTGAGAATTGTAAGATATATCTTAAAGAAAAAAAACCAATACTTCTTGTTATTAAGACTAGAAGTATTGATGTTACCATGTCGCCAAAGAGTGTAATATCACAGGAAATTAGGAAATTAGAGAGTAGTTCATTTGAAATCAAACAAAATATCGATCTTGAACCATTTGATAAGGATCATGCAATGATATCTGCAATTTTTCATCCAAAATAGTAAATTCTTATCTATTGGAACCTGACACAATTAATTGAGCAGGCTTCCATGATTTTCTCGCAAAGGGAGGAATTTCATTTTTTTGCAAGTACCAACTTTTTACAAACCTTATTGTCTTTTTGTCAGAGGGATATCCACTTCCAATATCACCATATTGAACACGAATCTTGCTAATTTCAGAATCTCGAATTACCTTCGCAATAATAGAAGCTCCTGATACCACTGCGTTCAATCTATCAGCGTGGTGCATCGAAACCAATCGAGTATTGTGCTTACCAAGAAAACCACGGATTGTTTTTTGATATCGGGTAGGATTAACATCACAAGAATCCACATATGTCTTGTCAGATTTCATATTTCCAATAGTAACAGCCATAGCCTCGGCCTCAAGCACATTTAGATTGTTCTTAAAAACATGGAAATCAATCTCTTCTATACTTATTTTACAAATACAAATTGATTCTGCAAGGTTAATAATTTGACCAAATAAACTCTGTCTTTTTTTTGGAGTGAGCAATTTTGAGTCCTTGATCCCACATTGTGTCAATTCTGAAATGTATTTTTTGGAAACGCTGATTCCAGCAACGATGATTGGGCCTAGTAAAGATCCCCTCCCTGCTTCATCGACTCCACATACTATATTTTTATTGCCAGCGAACTCTAATCCCTTGAGTCCAATTCAAGATATTTTTGCTATTTTATCCTTACCCCAAAAATCATGATATATTAGGAGCCAAAAGTTATCTTAATACCTACCAAGATTGCAACACGATGTTTCTCGGATTAAAGAAGGAAAAACAATGCTTCTAGTTCCTAGTTTATCACTTACTGACAACGTACCACCAAAAAATCCTGCGTTCTTCAATCCCAATGCAAAGTGGAATAGGGACATTTCGATGCTTGTTTACAGAATACAGGCATCCACAAAATATAACAAAACATTCGCTGACTCAATATGTGGTATTGGTGCAAGAGGATTAAGGGCTTCAGTTGAAGTGCCAAAGATCGATACGGTTTATTTAAACGATCTAAATCCTATCGCAATAGATCTTGCAAAAGAAAGCGCTAAACTGAACCAAGTAGAGAATAAGTGTCTATTTGCTTCTAATGATGTTTGCAAATTCTTAAACTTTGAAGAACGTGAATTCCGAAAATTTGATATTGTTGATCTTGATCCATTTGGCAGTCCATCTCCATTTGTTGATTGCGTTCTAAGATCTGTAAGCAATCATGGATTGATATCAATTACAGCAACAGATACTGCAGTATTATGCGGAGTTTATCCAAAAGTATGCTATCGAAAATATCATGGATTCCCATTGAGATCAGAATATTCCAATGAAATTGGAATAAGAATTTTGGTCTCTTTTATAGCACTGACTGCCTCAAGATTTGATTTATCGATTATCCCATATTTCTGTCATAGCAATCTTCATTATATGAGAGTATATCTAAGAGTTGAATTTGGAAGCTCCCTTGCGAATTCTGTTTGCCAAAAAATAGGTTTTCTCAAGCATTGTCAAAATTGTAAACACAGGATGGTTGAAAATCTTCGTGAACAAAACTTGATATGTGAAATATGCAACAAGAAATGCACTTTAGCAGGACCACTTTGGATAGATTCTCTTTTCGATTCTGAATTTGTAAGAGCAATGTTAGGTGAATTAGAAAATGGTGAAAATAACTCCATGCCTGTCAATGAATTCAATAGATTGAATAAAATGCTCCAGATATGCACTAAGGAGTTGGCAATTCCTTCATATTTTGAAACAGATACAATTGCATCAATGGCAAAAAAAAGTTCTATTTCGCTGGATAAAGTGATCAGTGTTATATCGGGCAATGGATTTGAAGTCTCTAAAACTATTATGAACGACAAAGGTTTCAAAACTAATGCTAGTTTGAAGGAAATAGTGAATCTCCTCTACAAATAAATAGTAATTTATAGAATTAACCAGATCAAGGTATCATGATAAGCGTATTCAGTCTAATCAGCATTATACTAGAAGGGGTAAAAGAGTGAAATTACAAGTTAAAAATCTGTCAAAAGGATTTAGAACATCTAGTTCGAATAAAGGTGAATACGTTACTGCCCTTGAAAATATCGACCTTACCATTAATGATGGCGAATTTGTGTGTATAGTTGGGCCATCTGGATGCGGAAAATCCACTCTGCTTAACATACTTGCTGGACTTGATAAACCGACTGAAGGAGAAATCATTCTTAATGGACATGAGGTTGATGGAACAGGGCCTGATAGAATCATGGTCTTCCAAGAGAACGCTTTGTTTCCTTGGCTTAAGGTAATAGAAAATGTCGAATTCGGATTAAAAATAGCGGGCTTACAAAAGGACAAGAGACGTCAGATAGCACTTGCACACCTTGAAACAATGCAACTAACAAAATTCGCTGATTCATACGTGTACCAGTTATCTGGAGGAATGAAACAGAGAGTTGCACTTGCCAGGGCGCTTGTTATGGATCCAGAAATATTACTTATGGACGAACCTTTTGCTTCCCTGGATTCCCAGACACGAGATCTTTTAGCTGTTGAATTGCAACTTATTTGGTCTAAGACTAGAAAAAATATCATTTTCGTAACTCACAACATTATGGAGTCTGTATGTCTTGGTGATAGAGTGTTCGTATTTACCAATAGGCCTGGAAAGATTAAGAAAGAAATTACGATCGATCATAGGAGACCAAGACTTGCAGAGGACGATGAACTCAAACCCTATTACCGGGAAGTTCTAGGAGAACTGAGGAGTGAAATCAGTGCCGCACGCAAACATCAATCTGACTAAATTTTCTTTAGCTTTTTGACAAGGTCAAAACCATCTTCAAAACTATTTGGAGAACACAATAGAACTTTATTGGTTAGATTAGCAGCTTCATAAATGAATTTTTCAGGTTCATTCACATAGGCTCCCCAGTCCAAACCAATATTCTTTGCCGAGATTTCATTCCTCTTTGATGGGCACATGATGCATGGTATTACGTCTATACCATATGGTTTGGACACCTCAACGATTGTCTTCAAATTTTCTATTGAACTTATGGATTGGGTTACAAAAGCCCGTGGTCTTGCTTCAAGTTTGTTCTTGATTTTCGTACTATTTTCTATCTTGCTCGGAAATGACAAGTCAAGTTTAATGAAATTATTAAAATTATGAGTTGACAGAATTTTGATGATCTTTGTCGCTGGAATGTCAAATATTTTATTTCCAATGATTGGTTCATCACCACGAAGAATAAGGATACTATATACCCCTGCAATGATAGAATCCGTGACAAATTGCAAGACTGAAATGAGATTCTTGTCATAAAGTCTGCAGGTGCAGCTTATTGGTTTTGATATGCCCATTTTCTTTAGCATGGAAACAATCATCAAACTAGAAACCCTTGGGATACCAAGTACGTTATCTGTTAAATGAATCCCATCAACATATTCTGATATCCGTTTAGTCCTTGATAAGAAAAGATCAATATTCTTCCCAATGATCTTATTATCAAAATAATTATTGTAGAGAACTTTTGGAGGGTTCATCTCATAAATAACTTTAATATCCACCATTATCCCACAATGTTTATCATAATTAAATCCTTAATTTATAATCTTAAAATTTCAGTGTTCATCAATTCTTCAAGAGATTCAGTGGATAGAAGTTATTATTTGGTTTGTGATCATTCACAGGGATGATTCTTGTTTGTATGATCTCAACGTAGTCAAGAATTTATTATCTCCGTATTTGAGCAAACAGGCAATATTTCCATCCCGACCGGACGAGTTCAAATACGCAGCTGTGATGATCATAATCCACTTTACAAATAGAATGCCTAATGTGATCTTAATAAAAAGAACTAAACTTGTTAAAAGTCACGCAGGTGAAATTTCGTTTCCCGGAGGTAATTTTATGAAAACCGATACTGAAATGCTGGAAACGGCAATAAGAGAAACAAGTGAGGAAGTGGGAATCCAGATAAAAAAAGAGCAGGTAATAGGTCATTTTGAGGCAGAAAGGACGCTGAGCTCACGTTATATAATATACCCATTTGTCGTACTGCTAAATCACATACCGAGAATAACCGATACCAATTATGAAGTAGAAAAAGTAATAGACGCACCTCTAATACCGTTGCTTAAAAGTAGGGAAAATGATATCGAACATGAGAAAGAATTCTCAATCGCTCATTTGCCTAAATTTACGTACAAAAAGGAGATTATTTGGGGAGCTACAGCCAGAATCTTGGATCAATTTTCTAAACCTTTCTCACATGAGATTGGTACTTGAACGTAAAATAATTCTAATATGACAAAAATTGTTATGGTACCGAAATGAATATCATTTTGATTCAGTAAGCATGTACTTCGGACTTGTGTTTTCTCAAACTTCTGAATGTACCAAATTTCATGGTGCATTTGTCACATTTCCAAAGATTTACCTTCGCCTGACTATAAAATGTATATGATTGATTTTCGCTCTCATATTTACCTGTAGATGTGTTGTAATTCACAGGGTTGTAGTTAATTTTATATTTAATTCTTGATACGTTTATTTTCAATTTCCAAGCTATTGAATTCTGTATTTAAAAAAAGTAAAGTCAAATGAACATATAGGATCCTATCAACCTTATTTCACAAACTTTGGATTAACAAAACTAATATCTCATACAGAAAAAGGATCAATGTGTATTTTGAGAACCTGAGAGAGTACGTGGAATCTCTTGAGAAGGCAGGTCAGTTAAAGAGAATAAGAACACAGGTTTCAGTAGATTTAGAGATAGCAGAAATTCTTCGTAGATTAATGTATCAGGATGATGGCCCCGCAGTCTTATTTGAGAATATAAATGGATATGATATTCCAGTGCTTGGTAACGCGTTTGGTTCATTGAGGAGATTAAAGATGGCTCTTGACATGGAAAATTTTGAAGATATTGGAGAGAGAGTGACGGCATTGACAAGGCTAAAAATGCCTCATGGCCTGCTAAATAAATTTAAGATGCTTCCAAAACTTTCAGAAATTTCAGATTATGGACCAAAGAGTGTTAGTTCGGGTCCCGTCACAGAAATTATTGAGACAAATAATCCAACATTAGATAACCTACCGGTTATCAAATCATTTCCAAATGATTCCGGGAGGTTTATCACATTTGGAATAACTGTCTCAAGAAATCCTGAAACAGATGTACGAAATATGGGAGTATACAGGTTACAGGTTATCGGTCCCAAAAAAGCAATAATGCACTGGCAAATTCACAAGCGAGGTGCGCTTCACTATCAAATAAACAAAGAAAACATGCAAAAAACAGAAGTTGCAATAGTCATTGGAGCTGATCCTGCAACAGTCTTTAGTGCGGTAGCCCCTGTTCCGGAAGGGTTAGATAAATTTCTATTTGCAGGTATGACGCGTAAAAAGGGGGTGGACTTGGTGAGATGCAAAACAGTTGATTTAGAAGTTCCTGCATCAGCAGAAATTGTCTTAGAAGGTTATGTTGACCCTTCAGAGATTAACATAGAAGGTCCATTTGGAGATCATACTGGATACTATACCCCTCCAGAGCCATATCCTACATTTACCCTTACAGGTATTATGATGAGGAAAAACCCAATTTATCTCACGACCGTTGTGGGG
>DASVGC010000084.1:0-2315 GCA_036379735.1 Nitrososphaeraceae archaeon | reverse complement strand
GACTAGTATTCTAGTAAGAGGTGCATATCATCAATATTTCCATCGCTGAAATGTCACTTGTTTGAGCCGAGAAAAAAGACAATTTGGACAATCGTTGGGAAACATCATGAATATTGGATTGATTTGGACTTGGATTATTGTTCATGCAATGATTATTATTTTAGAACACTTTCGGGGCAGGGTTTGTGTTATCATTTAGGTTTTGCTAAAGAAAAAATAAGTTCGAAGGTGGATACTGTTCACTTTTCTGATTCAGAATATGGTGATTTCGTAAAATCAATGATTAATGATAATTATCAAATGATTAGAAGTGAAACAGGCGAATTAGTTTGATTTGTATGCTATTGCAGAATCCATATTTCATGATTTCGAAATGAAACAGTATGATACGATTTTGATTGTAGGTTCTGGAGGGAGAGAACATTCCATTGGATGGAAACTGCGACAGGATACAACGAAAAAAATATTTCTTGCTCCAGGGAATGGAGGGACAGAAAATAACGTCGAAATAGATTCTAGTGATTTGGAGAAACTTTGTGAATTTGCAAAACAGAACAATTCCTTTACTATAGTGGGACCTGAGAAGCCTCTTTCTTTGGGCATTGTGGATTTATTTGAAAAGAATCAATTACCTATACTTGGTCCCAATAAAAGTGCATCACGATTAGAATCAAGCAAAGTGTTTGCAAAGCTTTTCATGCGGGAAATGGGAATTCAAACCGCTTGTTTTTCAATATTCTCAGACGCAAGTTCCGCAATAGAGCACGTCAAATCATATTCAAAGAATGTAGTTGTTAAAGTGGATGGACTTGCTGCTGGTAAGGGTGTTTTTGTGTGCGATAGCACCAAGTCAGCTATTGAAGCGATTGAGAAAATTTTCAACGACAGTGAGTTTACTAATTCTAGAAGTAAGATAATAATCGAAGATAGAATTTACGGCGATGAAGCATCTTTTATTGCTCTGTGTGATGGCAATTCTGTAATTCCGATGGCTACAAGTCAGGATCACAAGAATATCTTTGACGGCGATAAAGGTCCAAATACCGGGGGAATGGGGAGCTACTCTCCCACTCCTCTTATCACTGAAAAAATAAGTGACAGGATAGTCGAGAAAATAATGAACCCCACAATGATGGGATTAAATGATAGGGGAATTAAATTCAAAGGTTTTCTATATGCAGGAATCATGATAGAACGTGGTTCGAATGAACCATACGTACTCGAGTTTAATGTGAGAATGGGTGATCCAGAATGTCAATCCATTTTATCAAGAATGGACAGTAGTTTGCTAAAATATTTCGAGGCAGCTATAGATGGAAGGCTTGGCTCAATGCCTCCAATCAGATGGAAAAATAAACATTCAGTTTGCATAGTCATGGCTTCAAGAGGATATCCTGGAAGGTATCAAACAGGTAAAATCATTCATGGATTGGATTCTCAATTTGACAATGATACACACGTGTTTCATGCAGGAACCAAGAAAAATTCTTCCGGAGAGATTCTTACAAACGGCGGAAGGGTATTATCAGTTACTTCCTTGGCTGATACACTTGAGGCGGCCAAGGAAAAGTCCTATTCAGTGGCGTCTGAAATTCACTGGGGGGATAATGAGGAGTACTTCAGAACAGACATTGCTTCAAAAGGTATCAAATACTTGAATACCACTTTCAGTGATTAAGAGATCTATTTTTTTATCAAATTCAGATTTTGGAATAGGATTTTTCACGACTTGAATATCATACGCTAGACCAATCGATTTTGCAAATTTTTTCTCGGTCATGAATTTATCATAATAGCCATGCCCGTAGCCAATTCTATATCCATTTGAATCAAATACAATCCCTGGAACAACTAATAAATCAATAAAATCTAATTTCATGTTAGTTTTCTTTGGTTCTTTAATACCGAATTTATTTACATCAAATGAATCTTGATCTAAATCATGCTTTTCTACAATAAAGTAGTGTAGATAATTTGTTATTATACGAGGTAACAGTACCGTCTTCTCCGATTCTAGTGCACTTTTGATTATACTGTTTGTTCTTACCTCTGAACCAATGGGAAGATAAATCCCAATAGATTTGGATTCAATGAATTCCATTCTTCCTATGATCTTTTCTTGAATTAATTTACTCTTGCTGGTTATTTCAGAATCGCTCAAAGAGTTTCTCTTTCGTAGAATCTCTTTTCTTAATACTGATTTTTGTTCTTGGTTCCCTAAATTCATTGTATTAAATGCTACTAGTTTTATTGATAATACTGGCTGCATGAACTGTATTTTTTAGTAGCATTGTAACAGTCATTGGTCCGACTCC
>DASVGC010000083.1:0-6094 GCA_036379735.1 Nitrososphaeraceae archaeon | reverse complement strand
ATAGTTACCATTTTATTTTCTTCAGCTAATGCTTTTATTATCTTGATTTTTCCTATAGTTCCGATACCATTTTCAATGATGGTCTTGCTATCATAATTCATTATTTTTTATTTATCTGCTGTTCTAATAAAGGTTCTAATTCAACTAATGATGTTATGTTCATTCCTATTTCCTTTAGTGATTTCATTTCAATTATTTTTCTATCTAGAAGATCGTTCATGCAGTCCTCGAATTCAAATTTCTTAACTTTGTTTTCTTCTGCCAATTCAAGTGCATAGGCCCGAATTTCCTTCATCTCGATATATTGCCTTTTTCTCTTACTTTGTACTTTTAGTATGGCCATTAGTGTAAGCAAATGACTCTTTGGGAGTTCTTTCAAATCCTCCATTGTAATTGATGGGCTGTTGTGGCCGTGGACTTTACGAATTTGTTCTAATGTTATTCTATCGCTTCCGTTTGCTTCTGCCAGATTTCCTGAGTATAGCAATAGGTCAAGAGCATACCTAACATCCCCACCAACTTGGGAAGATGTTGTAATTAATGATACTTCATCAATTATGTCAGTTCCTACAACTTTAGGATTGAACGATTCTGAAGATCTGGTAACTAGAATATCACTTATTTGGTCTACGGAATAAGGCAAAAACTCTATTGGTATTCTTCCCAGAGTACTCAACTCCGAGCTATCAATTTTATCATGAAAATCTGTACTCCTGGCTATGAATATGACCCCGATAACATTACAATGTTTGGACAGATCAAATTCGTTAAGACGAGTAAAGTCATAGATAATGCCACTGTCTTTGTTTGAACGTAACAGGAATTCTATTTCATCCAGGATAATCAAAGTGTATAATTTATTTTCATACAAGTATGAGAGAAGATATCTCAACATCTCCTCTGCACTAAGTCCCTGTGACGGCAATTCGGGAGCAATCTTTTCTAATAGAAATCGATAAACTGCATATTTGTTCCCACCCTGTAATTTTAGATTTATGTATGCAACCTTGAGTGTCAATCCAGCTTTTGTAAATTCACTTTCTAACATGTTTGAAAATTTTATTATTGTGGATGTCTTACCTATTCCTGACCTACCTATTATTTGTGGGGTAGAAAACAAGAATTCATCTGGTTTAATGTACGAGTCTTTGAACATCGTTAGTAATAGCGACATTTCTTTTTCTCTATGGTGAAGCTCATTTGGTATGTACCTTGCTGACAGCTTTGACCTATCAAGGAATATCTTACTTTCTGACAATTCTCAAGTAGATTGATAGCATGATCATAATATATTTATTAATTAACCTAAAGGAGCTCTTCAAAAACATTCGTGTATCCGTTATCGAGCAAAAATGCTACCAGCTAGATGATTTACTATCATGGATTGTCCATATGCCATTTGCATCTGATTTAGTAATATCGTCTGTGTTCTGCTTAAATTTCACGGTTACAGTTTGTAAGTGCCGTGACTCCAACTCTAATAAGGTATGTTAAGTGTTAAACAGTATGCCGAGAATATCATATCTAGATTTTTCTGCCGATGACATAGAGCGTGCGGTAAACTTTTACACCAAAGTATTTGGTTGGCAGATCAATAAATGGGACGGACCCTTGCAATACTGGGAAATCAAAACAGGCGAATCAAATGAGCTTGGAATTGATGGAGGCTTGTCTAAGCGTGAAAGGATAGGCCAGTGGATTACTCCTTTCATAAATGTTTCATCAGTGGATCAGTATGTTGACAAAATAGAGTCTGGCAATGGAAAAATCTTTCAACCTAAAACAGCGATATCTAAAATTGGTTACACCTTGCTCTTTAAGGACACTGAAAGTAATACAATTGGATTGTTCGAGCAGAATAGAGAAGCAAAATAATTATTAAAGTATATAGGAAATAATATGTGGTTAAGCAGAAGGCCTATGAACGAATCATAAAAGATTTTAAATCAATTAAATTTTCTTGTATCAGATGCGGCTCAAAGAACATTAAGGTAATGGATGCTGATTTCCATCATGATGGAATCAAGGTTCACGGAGTTCCTCCGACCAGTCCCTCTAAGGATAACGAAATGACGTTATACGTAGTGGGAATCCTAATTTGTATGAAGTGTAATCATAGGTTTCATGTGAAAATATTTGATCAAGGTGTGACAAATACGAATATCTATTTTGACAACAGTTTATAGTAAGATAACAATATTAAAATCATACTTAAGGAGTAATATGTCATCTTATCTTTTAATAGAGTTAAACTTGCATTTTTTTGAATGCTTTATAGAGTATTATTTGTTCAAGAAGCAGAATCAAATATTTTAGTCGCGCATAGAGATCCATCCTTGTTACTAATGGTGAATTCAACTGTCATAACTTTATTTACTTTTGTAGCGTTGACATCTATGACTTTAACGATGTCGCTAACTTCAGTGCCAACACGTGTATTCATATCCATCGACTCTACACAATTCTTCTCATCTAACTTCAATACATGTGTATGCCATTTTGTATACATCCAATCTGACGAGACAGAGAATGTCCCATTGTCTGTTACAAATACGTAGGCGTATCCTGTATTTTCCTTCTGGGGAACTGTTGCTCCTGCATTTCCTTCAACGGTCAAGAATGGGTTACCATCATTATCAATTCCAAAATCTTTTATCATAAAGTCACTTTTACTAAATTTAATATCACCAGTAGCTGCCATTATTGAATCATTTGCCCTGAAAGTAATCAAAAACATAAAGCTAGATAACACAGTAACGACAAACAGAAAAAAGGTAAAATTATGAATATGTACCATTCTTATTTATCCTAGTGGATTACCAAATGACTTGGTAAAATATGTATTGTGGTACAACAATCGAATATTAGTTGAATTAAAGCATGATATTAAGTTAAGAAACGAAAAAACTCTGCACAATTTTTAGAATTTCCAATATTGAAATAGATTCGACGATTGAACCATAACTCATTTAAGTTAACTGCATTCATAGTCAATTGCAAAAACTGCTATCAAGCTCGATTCATTAATGGAAGAGACCGCAATTTGTGGTCCTCTATCCATTTTTTGTCAATTAAATAATTGTTATGATTGAACAAGTAATGCTTTGTCACCAAAAATTCTTAAATAAACTAGATCAAAGAGGGTAATCATGCGCGAAGGGGAGAAGGATTTGAGTATATTTGTTGCTATAGCAATCATTATCACAACACTAGTCATAGGAAATTTTGCAACTCCTAGTTACGGAAAAAAAGTCCAATTCGAAACACCATTTGAATCATCGACAATTCCTGCATGCGGAGATGAGGAGGTCATAATCACGGGAGTTGCCAATTTTGCCTTTGAAGAAAAGACTGAGAAAAATGGTAATGTGCGGTCAACTGCAGAAATGAAATACCACAGCATCCAGGCTATTGGTGTTTTGTCGGGGACTGAATACAATGTCCATGAAAAAGAGAAGGTGATTATAGAACAAGAAGGAGGCGATACTACATTTAGCACTGCAATAAAAGGTTCGTTTATCTCCAAAGGTAGTGATGTAAACACACTCGTTAAGATACTTCTTGTGACCTCAATTGATGAAAATGGAAATGCTGAAACTATCGTAGACGATGTAGATGTCAAATGCACTGGCTAATCGTAAACTAATAGACACAAATGTTCTAACTCAATTAGATTGCCTACGGTAGAATACAGTTATATGATTAAAATAAGATTACATTCTGATGTAACTTGAGTAAATTTTTTTCAAGAGAAACTGGACTTAAAACACTGGCCGATAATTCCTTCAAAGCGGTCGATGAGGGTATGTATGACGCCGATAAATATGACTATGCTAGTCATTCCGTAATTTCTCTTAGAAAAGTAATTCTAACTTGTACTCATGTTCCAATAATTTCAGAGATAAAATTCTCATCGCCATCAAAAGGTAAAATTCTTGATCAATCCAAGATAAATCCCAAGGACCTAGCAATACAAATGACTAATTCTGGTTCTATTGGGATTTCTGTTCTTACTCAGCCATACTTGTTTGACGGTTCTATTGATAACCTTGCTTCCATTAGAAAGAGTGTAAGCGTACCGCTACTTATGAAAGATATCATTGTAAGCGAAGCTCAAATAGATGCAGCAAGAAAAATAGGGGCAGACTGCATCTTATTGATAAAAGCTGTATTTGATAAGGGATTTGCCGAAGGAAGCCTAGAGAAATTTACAGATTACGCAATCAAAAAAGGACTAGAAGTGATTACTGAGGTCCACTCAGAAGATGAATTTAAAGATGTACTGAAAAATAACAACAAGCATCTCATTGGCATTAATAATAGAAATTTGAGTACTCTTGAAGTAGATATCAATGTTACTATTGAACTGCTGCAAAAATTTGATAAACAAAACAATGTTGTTATCAGCGAAAGTGGGATTTCCAAATCAGATGAGATAAAGAAATTAAGATCAATTGGGGTTGATGCGTTTCTTGTTGGAACCAGTATCATGGAGTCTGGAAACGTTTTTGAAAAGATAAAGGAGCTATGTCATGCTTAGAATTGACATTATATTTTTTGTGAGCATCCCAACATGACAAAGTTTCGAGAGTTTCCAATAAAGGGTAAATTTGGAAAATACGGTGGAAAATATATTCCCGAGACCTTAGTTCCTGCCATAAATGAATTAGAGGAAGCATACGAAAAAATAAAAAATGATCCAGACTTCAAGGAGGAACTTGATTATTATCTCCAGAATTATGCCGGTAGACCTACTCCGCTTTTTTATGCTAAAAATCTGACTGAATATGCAGGCGGTGCAAGGATTTTTCTAAAGAGAGAAGATCTTTTGCACGGGGGAGCTCACAAAACCAATAACTGTTTGGGACAATGTCTATTGGCAAAAAGAATGGGCAAAAAAAGAATTATTGCTGAAACAGGTGCCGGACAACATGGAGTGGGAACAGCCATGGCAGCAGCTGTTCTTGGTTTAAAGGCAGAAATCTACATGGGATCAATAGATATCGAACGACAAAAATTGAATTTATTTAGAATGGAATTACTAGGAGCTAAAGTGCACTCTGTGGATTCTGGAACAAAAACGTTGAAAGACGCTATAAATGAAGCGTTACGTGATTGGATAACAAACGTAAAAGATACATACTACCTAATAGGCTCTGTGGTAGGGCCACATCCATATCCTATGATGGTAAGGGATTTTCAAAGTGTAATTGGTGAGGAAATCAAATATCAATTAAAGAATTTTACTAAAAGATCACCAGATGCCCTTATTTGCTGTGTAGGTGGAGGCAGTAATGCAATGGGAACTTTCTTTCCATTTCTAGATGATAAAGATGTATCATTATATGGAGTTGAAGCAGGTGGTATGGGTGTCAAAACAGGAAAGCATTCGGCCACACTCAAAGAAGGATCAGAAGGAATACTCCATGGAATGAGAACTTATTTATTGCAAGATGAGTTTGGGCAGATAAATGACACACACAGTATATCGGCCGGATTGGACTATCCTGGTGTTGGCCCTGAACATGTCCAGTTAAAAGATTTGGAGCGTGCAGAATATGTTACCTGCAATGATAATGAGGCATTGGACGCATTCTTTAAGCTTTCGAAACTGGAAGGTATAATACCAGCATTGGAATCATGTCATGCAGTTTCTCATGCGATGAAGTTGGCAAGAAAAATGAAGAGAGATGAAAATATTATTGTCACCCTGTCTGGCAGAGGTGATAAGGACATTGATCAAGTTATGAAGTATAGAAAAAAACACACTGGAAGGTAATAACAAATGTCTTATTTGCAGAACAATAGAATTGAGAAAAAATTCTACCAATTAAAGTCAAAGAAGGAAAAAGGTCTCATATGCTACATTATGGGAGGTTATCCTAATTCAACAACTTGTGAGAAAATAATTTACTCAATTGTTGATGGGGGAGCTGATGTTATTGAAATAGGAATTCCTTTTTCAGATCCAATCGCAGACGGACCAGTAATACAAGAGGCCTCATTTAGGGCATTGCAGAAGGGAGTTACTCCACAGATATGTCTGAATTTGATAAGAAAGACGAGAAAAAGATATCCAGACCTTCCGATAGTA
>DASVGC010000082.1:0-2009 GCA_036379735.1 Nitrososphaeraceae archaeon | reverse complement strand
GGACGATATACAGGAATTGCATTTCAATTGATAGATGATTTGATAGGGGTAACAGGTGATCCCAAACTTACTGGAAAAGCAGTTGGAAATGATATAAGAGAAGGTAAAAAGACCTTTCCAATACTACTGGCACTAGAAAATGCAGATACAAGTAAAAGAGAAAAAATTATGAAAGTTTTTGGATCAAAAGCAGCAAACCGCGACTATGTTGAAGATGCAGTTGACGCGATATCATCGTTGAATATAGAAGAAGAAGTACGAAAAACAGCTCATGATAACATGATTAAGGCGTTTGAATCGATAAAGAGTTATGATGAAACAAACGCAAAAAATGCACTCGTGTCTTCAGCGAAATTTATAGTCGAAAGGAGTTTGTAGTCTTGTGAAGGGTAACGATGAAATTCATAGATTAGTCAATGCTATAGCACTGAAAAATGCAGTGGAACATTCTGGAAGGACAAATGTGAATACTGTCCTTGCTAAAATTCTTAGTTTAAAACCAGAGCTAAAAAATGAAATAAAGGCATTGATAGAAGAGATCAAAACGATAGTAGATTCGGTAAACAAATTGGATTTAGAGCAACAGAAAAAAAATCTTGGTGAAATTGATTCTGCAGAAAGTAAAATAGAATCAAAGTCACCACAGGGGCATATGGGCTCACACCCTTTACCAGAACTCAAAATGACAGGAACCAAAGTGGTTACTAGATTTCCACCAGAGCCTAATGGTTATCCGCATATTGGACATGCAAAAGCAGTGATAATAGATGAAGAATATGCCAGAATTTATGACGGTAAATTGATTTTACGTTTTGACGATACCAATCCACTCAATGAAAAATTAGAGTATTACACGGCTATAAGAGATGGTTTGGAATGGTTAGGCGTAAGGCCGGATATCATAAAAAACACTTCTGATGACATTCTTGTTTTGCATGAATATGGTAAAAAACTGACATCGGGTGGGAATTCATATGTTTGTACGTGTGATATTGACAAGATCCATAAAATGAGAATGCAACAGGTGGAATGTCCTTGCAGAGAGAATATTGACCACTCTGAAAAGAACATAGAAAGACTGGATAAAATGTTTGACGGAACTTATCATCAAAACGAAGCCATAGTAAGATTCAAGGGAAATATGCAGGACAACAATACTGTTTTTAGAGATCCGACTCTCTTCAGAATAATAGATGCGCCTCATCCACTTTTAGGTGAAAAAGTACAGGTATGGCCCACATACGATTTTGCAGCTCCTGTTGAGGACAGTCTTGATGGTGTCAGTCACGCACTGAGAACCAAGGAATATGAGTTACGTAATGCTCTGTACTTGGAAATTCTTGATAGATTGGAACTCCGAAAGCCAATGGTTGTCGAATTCTCCAGATTAGAGTTTGAAAACATGCCTGTTTCCAAAAGAAAAATTAAACAATTAGTAGATGATGATCTGATTGCCGGTTGGGATGATCCTCGTCTGCTAACTTTATCAGCGATGAGAAAAAGAGGTTTTGATCCGAGAGCAATCAGAAGTTTTGTTTTGAGTCTTGGTTTAACACTAGCAGAAACAAAACCACCTTTTAAGACACTAGAATCGATGAATAGGAAAATCCTTGAGCCTGTTGCAATTCGACTATTCTTTGTAAAAAATCCAATAAAGGTAATAGTAGAGGATGCTCAAGTTACTAATGTAACGCTGAGAAATCATCCAAACATTGATCTTGGAACAAGACAAGTTGAAGTTTCCAATGTGATTTATATTTCTCAAGATGATGCCATACTTCTTGCGGAAGATGAAGAAATTAGGCTCATGGAATTATATAATATAAAAATTAAAAGTATAGATCTAGATAAAAAAATAATTACTGCTTCTTATTTTAACAATGAGATTATACGAGATATGAAGAAAATTCAATGGGTATCAGAAAGAAACATGACAAATTACACTGTTCTGGTTCCCAAAGACCTGTATATTAATGACAAGTTTAATCCCAATAGTTTGGAATGTGTTG
>DASVGC010000081.1:0-6987 GCA_036379735.1 Nitrososphaeraceae archaeon | reverse complement strand
AATCATCAGAACCAAATTAATTAATCTCGCAGAGACAATTGTGACTTGTGAAATTTCTCCGCATTCTGTCGGTATTGTCCTTAATTTTATTCATGAATTCATTATTTGTTCATGGTCAAGAAGAAATGCGCGAAATTGACTCTTTCCTTAAGGCAACGTATGCGAAATTAAGGGAACCTTTGCCGGAATCGACTAAATTCTATGCTATCCAGCATTCTGAATCCGGCTCAATATCTGAAATTAATTCTACGACTCATTCACTCCAACTTGATAGAGTGAATGAAAAAACTATAGTTTTTTACAATAGTCCATACAGAATGATTTTAACTCAAAATATTGAAAGTTTTATCGGCAACTGGACCTCAATGCAAGTTAATTTAGAAAACAATCACCCAAATGCCGCTTTAGTTCTTGTAAAAGAAGATGGGTCGGAAAAAGATGTATTTAAAATAGACTTGTATAATCCTAATTACGATAGAGAAGCAAAGAGTCTACACTATGACTTTACTCTCTTTGGTAATACAAATTCATCACAGTTGCCAGAAAAATTCGCAGCAACAGTATTAATAATATCAGACGCATCCATGGAAGGCAATAAGAAGTGTCTTTCTAAAGTACCATGTCAGGATCCTACAATGTCCGATCCAAATCTGTCGCAATGTTACTTAATAGAACATCAGAGAGTGGCTTGCCCGTCTTAATTATTTTTGAAACATTCTCATTTAAATCTAAAAGTGTAATCTTTTACTCAAGTCTTAACCACTTATGAGGTAAAATCCAAACCTGATTGAAAGTTACTATCATCATCTTGTACCAAGTGGTGCAATATCATTTCATATTTCAACAGAATATTTCAATTGACGACACCTACGTTCACACGGGCCATTTCAGACCAAATAAAACTAACGACGAAGCAAGTTGACAAGATGTCAAGATTTTGTTAATATCTTTCAACTTGATTATCGATTCTAATTGTCGTTGCATTTGGCAAATTACTAATGTATAACTTTATACAAGAGAATTGTCAATTAGTATTGTATATATGGGATTTTACACAAGCCCTAGCAATGGACAGGTCTCATATGAATAGGAAATTTGTGTTAATAATTTCATTATCTATTTTGGGAGGCATGATATTTTCTTCTACAGTTATTTACTCTCATCATTCAATTTTTGCCGCAAGTGATTTTACAATTGAGGCTAAAATAAATTTACAAAAATTAAGTGACCCTGCTAAAATGAAAGTTGTAGCTTCCGCCAATGGTGATACCCAAGTTAAGAACATAACAGGTAAAGACTTGAAATCAAAAAGCACTACTGTTTCATTTAGATTCAATCAGAAGAATGATGTAGTTAAGGTAGGTGATAGAGATGAATTTTTTGTGTGTGCCTATGACCTTAATTTACTAACAAATGAGATGAAATCCTATTCTTGCGTTGAGGGTAATATTGGGAGTACTGGTGGAAAAAACACTGTAAGCATTGGTTCAGGAGGTGAAAAAACCCTGTCAACTGGATCATTTCAACCTTCAAATGGTGGAGAAAATGCTCCAATAAACAGTCCGACTCTTCAAATCTCTATTCCTTTATCTGATAGAAAGGACGTAAAGCAACTCAAGGTGGTTACCATGATTAGAGGTGAATTTAATGCAAAGACAATCGATGCAGAAAAATTACTCGATGAATCTGATGATAATACTTTGATCATCCCATTTGTATTTGACAAGACTCCTGAAATAGGTCCAATTCAGAAAGGCGATATGTTCTTCGCCTGTGTTTCTGCCGATGAATTGAACCCACCTGAAGGAACAGAGTGCGAGCATAGACACACAGTACATACTGGACATATCCATAACTTGGTAGCAAGATAAGCGGTTAAATTGATGATGTCGGTTTGTTGGTAAAATAGTTTATCTGAGCTGTTCGTGCAAATGTTCAATTTTGTGAGTTCAATATATGCGTCCGTGGTGATTCATACTTCTAGTTGTTTGCATAATAGGCTCGTAATGTGAAAGTGAGCATTTATTTAAACAATTTATTGTTTCTCAAAATTGAGAAATATCTATGTAAAATAAATATCAGATTGTCCTAATGATCGTTGGCTAAGAAAAGTCTGGAGTATAGCCAAGGCATAAGTTACTCATTTAAGGAGCAGATCTAGTCATTAAATTCCTACCCGGTTCGTTACTCCTCTCCAAGGAACAGGCCAGGCAGGAGAAGATGTTATCATATTAGCATTCATTAATTTGAACCAGAAAGTTACTAAAAAAAAGTCTGATGGGAATGATAACAGTGGTGTTCGATATAGAGAACTCTGATATGTTGATAAGATTAATCGTTAAACTTTCCACTTTTTAGCTCCAGCTCTTCAAGACGAAGTTTAATTTTTGCGATAGTATATTGGATTTCAAATTGTGCGGCTAGCAGACCCATATCACTCATTACAACTGACTTCTTTGCTTCGATTATTGCCTTGATAATTGGATCATGTTCTTTATCTGCATAATCCTTATACAAATTCACCCTGAGGGCATATATGTCTAGTATTTTTTTGTGGTCTTTCTCACCAAGACTCAGTTCTTTTAGAATTTTGCTATCTTCAATGAGTAACTGTTCAAAAACTTGAGTCTTCATCTATAGAAATTATGAGCTCTTACTATTAAATATAGTAACTGTAAATTGATTGGTGCTTATCATTGAGACACAGCACCAACCAAGCCATCTGAAACAATGAATCCAAGACAGGCGTAATATTACGCTCCAAATTTTTATTTAAGATTTATAGTACGGTTAACTAACTTTGATTTCTCCGATAACAACAATAATGCACAACTTAAGAATATTATAAATGAATGATGTAATTGTATAATAAAGTCTTTATCTATAATTTATTTATCAAGGTTTTCTAAACTATTAGTATTTATTGGATGCGGATTCGCATTAAATACATGAACAAGAAAATAATGTCTGCATACATGATTGCTGTTACTTTTGTAGTAACGTTATTTATGAATGGTAATACAGTATACGCTGATAGGATTGAATGTGAGGACATCAAAGGTGTAGAAAAGTGGTCTTCAGAAGGACATGATGACAACAATCCATCAGAAAAGAAATTCTACAAGGCGTTAGAAGAAAAAACATTCTGTGAAGTAAATGAGATGATAGACCATGAAGAAGTAGAAGGAGAAATCAAGGAAGACTCAAAACATGATTTGGATTGGTTGAAAGAAACAATATACTATCAATCAGTAGATGAAGAAGTGCAGGAATGCATTGATGATGCATATGAGGATTCTCCTGATGATGATGGAGACGACAACGCAGCAGATTATGAGATGTTAGAATGTGGCTACTAGTAAAAAGCATAACAGTAACAGTTCCTCCATTAGTATTATGAGCACTTCAAACAAACCTTAAATATAGAACAATGGTCACTGAAGTATAATGAAACCCAGCTATGTGATGTTTTTTGCTACAGCGTCGTTGCTATTCATGGTGACCGTTAGTTCATCTACCAATTTTGTATCCGCAGAAACAAAATGTTACACTTCGGGTGAGAAATACATTTGTATTAGTACCTTTGATGTCGAACCGCCCAATACAGTTGTAACTATCTGTGATGCGGGTACCAACGACAATTGCACCCATCATTGGTTGGATAAGGTAAGCACAGTGACTCCGGAGGTTGAGACTTTAATAAACAATGCCCAAGTCGCACAACTAGATAACCAAGAAACTACCAAAGATTCAAAGGATGTTGGAGGCGTGAATTCTAATATTCCTTCAGGAACACCAGAAATAAAGAAATTGCCATAAATGCAGCCAAGTTAAACCGGCCGCATGGCATCACTTAGCTAGAAACAGTCGGCCTTTTTTGGAAGTGCATGAATTTGTCTGTCTAGCCGAATCCATTTAGACAACACAAAGATACGGGTCCGATGGGCTTCGATCCCACGAACACTGGCTCCGGAGGCTTATGCTTGATAATCAGCACCCTGTCCTGACTGGGCCACGGACCCATCGAATATTGAAATGCAGAAATATTTAATCGTAAATGTATTTTCCTATCAGACTCTACGAAAGGGCTAGTAGTTTGAGGATTTGTAAGATATTCCCATTAGATTTAGAAAAGTTAATGATACACAAATCTCAACACAATAATCCGTATAGCCTTGTCCGGCAATGACATGAAAATTAAAGCTTTTGCAATAGATATCGATGGTACTCTGACCGAAAATGGTAATGGAATGATCCATCTTCCTGCAGTTTCAAAAATGAGGTTTCTTGAAAAAGTTGGATACAGGGTATTCTTTGTTACTGGCCGTTCTTCAGTAGAGGCATATGTATTGTCAGTATTCCTCGGCATTACACGGGTTGCAATAGGTGAAAATGGTGGAGTTGTTTCCAGAGGCCCTTCAGATCATACGATTCTTGGCAATAAGGATCTATGCTTGAAGGGATATGAACTATTGAAACATTCTCTAACCAATGTAGATTTCAAACCAGTATTTCCCAGATTATCTGAAGTTGTATTGCAAAGGACCTTTGATATAGAGGAGGGTAAGAATATACTGAAGGAGAAGGGATTGAAATTGGATATAGTTGATAGTAAATATGCATTTCATATCAACGAGATTGGTGTTAATAAGGCAAAAGGCCTAGACCTTGCACTAGAGTTCCTAAACATAGAACCAAAAGAGGTTGTGGCAATTGGAGATAGTGAGACCGATATTCCTGTTTTTGAGAGCTGTGGACTAAGTATTGCATTAGGTCATTCTGATGATGAAGTTAAGGCACATGCAAATCATGTAGTAACCGGTAAGGAAGGAGTGGGATTGTGTGACGCCATTGATTATGTCAGCCTGAATTATTTGAGATAAGAAATGAGCTTTGAAAAATTTATCAATGAAGCCAATGAGGCAGTAAAGCTTTCACTAGAAAAACTAGGGATTAAGAATGAATTGTTTAATCTTACAGAGCCATCTCGAGAGGAATTTGGAGATCTAAGCTGTAATGTCGCTTTCTTATTGACAAAGGAATTACAAAAATCTCCTCAAGTAATTGCATCACTGCTAGTTGAACAGTATAATAAATTCCGCATTGATGGACTTGTAAGTTCACAATCATACATTTATTCTGTAGAAGCACACGAGAGTGGATATATTAATTTTCGAGCAAACATTACTTTAATTGGTAACGAGATAATTTCTCATATTTTGAAGAATGAACCTTCACGACTTGATATTGGTAAAAGAAAAAAAGTCATTATTGAACATACGAGTGTTAATCCAAATAAAGCACTACATGTGGGACATTTAAGAAACGTGGTCATAGGTGATACCATGTATAGGATATTGAGAGATACCAATCATGACGTTAAAGTCCTAAACTACGTAGATGATTCTGGACTACAAGTAGCTGATATTCTGGTGGGATTTTTATTTCTAAAATTTCCAATTTCGCCGTCTGACTCTAATATGAAATTCGACAGGTATTGCGGTAACGAAGTATATGTTAAAGTAAATGAGTTGTACGAAAAAGACCCACAGTTAGTTGAAAAAAGAAAGTCCTTGCTAAAGAAGTTAGAAAAAGGGGATCCTGAAATAAACTCATTTGCTTCTGAAATAACATCCAAAGTTCTAAAAGACCAACTTAAAACCTGCTGGAGAATGAAAGCTCGTTATGATCTATTGAATTTTGAATCACACATTATAAGATCACAGTTATGGGAAAGAACATTTGAGAGAATGAGACATGAAAATATAATAATCAAGGAAACTGAGGGTCAAAATGCTGGATGTTGGATCTTTGCTTCTGATGAAGAGGGAGACAAAATTATAGTAAGAAGTGATGGAACTGCAACTTACATCGCAAAGGATATTCCTTATGCATTACTAAAAGTAGGAACTCTTGAAGACCAATTTAGATATCAAGTTTTCCTAAAACAATGGGACAATACTACATTGTGGACTAGTACAATTGATGATTCAAAGGACATAAATCATCCAAACTTCTTTCCAGCGGAAGATTCTATTACAGTTATCGACAATCGACAAACGAGATTACAAAAAATTATCAAGGATATTTTGAATAAATTTGAATCTAACTCTAATAGATATTTACACTTGGCTTATGGTCCAGTCTTGCTGTCAAGTAGTACTGCTAATGATTTGGGAATAAAACCTGACGACCAAAAGTCGGTACAAATGTCTGGCAGAAAGGGCATTTATGTTGACGCTGACTTTGTACTTGATACTTTGTACGAGAAGGCAATGGAAGAAACAATCAAGCGTAATCCAGAAATTACTGGAAAAGATCTCGAAAGGACCTCAGAAGAAATAGCAATATCTGCAATAAGATACAGTCTCATCAAGAATGATTTGGAAAAAGAATTAAAATTTGATATGACAGATTCCTTGAGTTTAGATGGAAATTCTGGTCCATACTTGCAATATGCATATGCCAGATGTTGTCGGCTTATTGAGAAATCAGAAATCAAGACATTCTCAGGTGATGCTTCCCACCTTTCAGATCAAATTGAATTACGTCTCATAAAGCATCTCTCAAAGTATGCAATGGTATTAGAAAACACTATCAATAATGTGGAACCTAAGCTCATCGCGCTATACTCATACGAGCTAGCCACTATATTCAACTTGTTTTATGAAAAAGTCCCCATATTGAAAGAGGGTGATGCTGAAATATCCCTGGCCAGGATTTCACTTGTAGAGGCTATACGAAATATTTTGAAAATATTCATTTCCTTTGTCGGTATTACTCCTCTTGAGCGAATGTAACTAATTCACATAGTAACAAGGGCAAACATTAGTAGGAGATCTAATTTACTTGCTGATTTTGTTGATTGGTCCAATTGTACAGTTGCTTACGATAGGATTGTATATTCTAAGTTCTTCACATAATTTTTTTACGTCATTTTTTGCCTCTTTTTCGGAGTTGGTATTGACAACAATATTGTAACACTTG
>DASVGC010000080.1:0-5464 GCA_036379735.1 Nitrososphaeraceae archaeon | reverse complement strand
GTTCCAGTTCAGCTTTAGTACCCTGAGTTGAACCCAGTAGATTGGTACCTTTGAAGAATAGATATCTTAAATCGATAGTAGAATCATATCCTGTTGTTGCACCTGTAGCCACTAATGTACCGCCCATTTTGAGAAGACTTACTTCCTGAGGGAACGTTGATTTTCCAATATGTTCAAAGACAACATCTACTCCTTGTTTTTTTGTTACCTCTCTTACTTTTTTATACCAATCAGGTTCCCTATGATTTACTACATGATCAGCACCAAGTTCAGTGCATTTGTCCATTTTTTCCTTATTTCCGGCAGTTGCAATGACTGTGCAATTATATAATTTAGCTATTTGGATACCCACCATTCCAACACCACTTGTTCCACCCATAACAAGAACCGTTTGTCCTGGTTTGATCTTGACTCTTCCTACAAGCATGTGCCATGCTGTCATTCCGACCATTGACACTGCTGCGGCTTGTTCATATGAAACAGAATCAGGAATCTTTGCAACATTTACTTCAGGTAAATGGGTATTTTGACAGAAACCACCCCAAAGCGGACCGGTTTGAAAACCCCAAATCAGTCGTTCATTGCAGTCATATTCTCTTCCTGAAGTACACATATCGCACACTCTGCAGCTCATATTGGAATGAGATACAACTCTATCGCCAACTTTCAGTTTTGTTACTTCCTCACCTGCTTCAACTACGGTACCTGCTACATCACTACCTGAAATATGTGGAAGTGGGGTCTTGACTGGGTCTCCCCAGATTGCCCAAAGATCGTTGTAGTTGTATGCTGCCGATTCTACTTTTATCATGACTTCATTAGGTTTTATTTTGGGAGTATCAACATCTTCTATCTTCACAACTTTCAGAGGATCTTGACTATATTCTCTAAATACTGCTGCTTTCATGAATTTTTTGAAAAGTTCTTAGACTAATATAGTTAACTTTGCTGAATATAATTAAATAGAAATAATTCTTCACAAGTTTTGAAAGCTAAAGACGATTTATCTTGAATTGCTTCTTGGGCTGTTGCAAATTTATCAATAGCTGTTTAAGTTCATCGTCCGTTAGCGCTCTATTCAGTTTTCCTGCTGATGCGGCTGTTATAAGATAGTTCTCTACTGCAAGTGCGAGATCAGGTTTAACCATTCTTACGTTCATCAGCCGCTGACGTGCGTCCTGGTCAAGTAATACCATTAGAGCCTTCTGTCTCATCGCTAGTTCGGCTTCCCGTCTCTTTGCTTCTTCGGGATTATCTGATGGTGAAACAGACATGCTTTTCCCTCGATTATCAGTTATCTAACCGTATCTACCTAGTTCTGGTCTAGAGATAACAAGGTTCTTGTAAATATCGGTAGCAGTTCTATCTACTTTTTTCATTCCTTCGTCAGAAATTGTCCTGCCTTTACTCTTTTTTGTTATATATCCCGCTCCTTCTAACTGTTGCAACGCTTTTCTTACTATTGCACCACCAGCTTTTTTATGATGCGCAATATTATATCCGACCTGCTTTTTACCGCCATATTCACTTCTAAGTTCGGAAATACCGATGGGTCCGTTAATGTAGACCTTGCGTAACAATGAAGCACATCTGATATACCACCAATCTCTATTCTGTGGGATTTTTTCTGCATGAGTTCCTGTCTTCACAAACTGAGACCATTGAGGCGCCTCAATTTTTTTATCCTTTTTCAAATTTTCTGCCAAATGAGTGATTAATTCATCGGCGGGAATATCATAAGCCTTGGCCATAATATTCTATAACTTTCTTGGAAATTCCCTTATAAATCATCTTATTCAATCGCCTAATGATAACACCCTTCAATACTACCAAAAAAGACTCTATTTATTGCATCAACATTGAATTAACTTTCGATAGACGTGATTGCATTTCATGCAAGTAATTCTTATACATTTGACTTTCGCCCTACCTACTCTTACTCTTGAATTAAATCCCGGAACTATGAATTGCTTGCATTTACTGCAAAATAACTGACGCATTGAATATGGCATTCTTATTCTAACACGCATCGCTATTTTTGTAGCCAGCCTTGCATAAGATTGTGACAAATTCTCATCATTATGAATTTCCCTCAATGCATTATCAATCAATATTTCTATCCTTTCAGTTGCTATTCTTTCAATATTCTTCTTATTCATAAGAGTTCAATCCTCACAATAGGTAAGGCGTCAGGATATTTTTCTTGGCTATCATATTAAAATGCTATGAAATAAATGTGATATTGTCAAGTCAACTTTGTGTTAATTTGATTGTATTCGCTCGTAATAGCTGAAGCGGCAATGGAATTAGTACCTCAAATTCTTAGAAATCATCCCTCTGTAAGGAATCATTCTAAAAGAACGGGGAGGGGTAGCAATGAATTATTCTTAGACATTAGTTATCATCACAAGGCAATGGTTGAAAAAAATATTGACCAATGGTGGAAGCGTGGCAGGCCCGACATAGTCCATTTCGATCTTGTAACAGCACTCTCAACTCCACTATTTAAACAAAAGAAATTACAAGTTTATGTATCAACATTCGATAATAACCTAGTAACATTAAGCCAAGATCTCAGGATACCCAAAAACTATTCTAGATTTGAAGGACTGATGATTGGAATAATGAACAAACAGAAAAGTAAGGATTCCCCAGCTCTAATTGAATATCAAAAGGATGTAAACTTTAACACGTTAATGGAGAAAATAGTTAAACCAGACTTAATTATTGGATTCTCTGTTAAAGGAACGAAAAGTAAAATAAGTGATATTCTCCGATATAACGCAATTGATACTTCTAAACATTATTGTTTTGTAGTTGGGGGGTTCCAACGAGGATATTTTTCAGATATAGTGTCTGAAGCGTGCGACGTGATATACTCGATAAGTCCGCTTAGTCTGGAATCACATGTGGTGATATCAAGGATTCTGTATGAATGTGAAAATTATGTTTAGTGAAATATTGCATCAACCATGAATGCAACAAAGAGCGCAGTCAGATAGGGACTCGAAATTTTAAAGAGGAACCATGACGCCTTCTCACTGGGTCGAGCCAACAACCATAATGAGGTAACTATCATCACTATTCCACCCAAAATGGCTGTGACAAAATAAATCATGCCAAATTGATTTAGAAAGTAAGGTATTAGGCTGATTATCACCATTAGAAGAGTTGTACCTGCAATAACTTGGACAGATTTTTTTTCTCCTGCAACGACGGGAAGCATTGGAACCCCAGCTTTTGTATAGTCTTTTTTTACATGCAGTGCCAAACTCCAAATATGTGTGGGAATCCAAAAGAAAACCAACGCGGCCATGGCTAGTCCTATTTCTATATTTTCAGTTGTAACTGCTACATATCCAATTAATGCTGGGACGGCCCCAGAGAATCCTCCCAGGATAATATTGGTTTGACTCTTTCTCTTTAACCACTTGCTGTAGACTATAATATTGTCGAAGAGACCAAATGCCATTAGTCCAAGGGTCAGATAATTTATTGACCAAGCACAGAAAAGCGAAATTGCAGCTAAGAATAAACCAAAAATAAGCGCGTTTCTAGGAGTAATTCTCCCAGATGGAATGGGACGAGCCTTAGTCCTATCCATAATAGCATCTATGTCCCGATCATTGTAGCCGGTCAAAGCATCCGCCGCTGCTGATCCCGCAATTATACCTACAAGGAGAAAGATCCATTGAATAGGAGTTAGAAAGTTATCAGTCGAATACGATGCTGTTATCGCTGATCCAAATGCGGTAAAAACTAGTAGATACCAAATTTTGGGCTTTGTCAACTCATAATAATTTTTAAGCCGATCAGAGACAGTTACTTGTGGAATCAATAATTTCTACCTCGACAGATTTATGATTAGAGGCAATATGAATGCTCATTTATTTAAACATGAATAAATTACATAGTTTAGTATTTTCTTAGTTTTCAGAATAATGCTGGTGGCTATGGAGAAATGTCAATTAGATGATGATAATTTAGGTACTAGTCGAAGTAATAGAATGGTTCGCTTAAGACAATAGCATTAAAAAAATCAATCCAAGACATTTACATCTTGTACCATCCATAATTTTCATTTTTCTTAGTATGATGATGATTATTGAATTCAGTTTTTCTAAAACTATAAAAGAGGCATGATAAAATCTATGGTATTCTACTAAGGTGATATGTAAGTTGGAATCAATTCAGGCAACAGCTGGTGGAATGCCAGTTTTAATTTTAAAAGAAGGAACCAAAGAAAGTAAAGGTAGGGAAGCACAGAGAAATAACTTTGCGGCAGCCAAGTTAATAGCTGAAATGGTAAAAACATGTCTAGGTCCTCGTGGCATGGACAAGATGTTGGTTGATACACTTGGTGATGTTACAATTACTAATGATGGTGCTACTATCCTTAAAGAAATGGATGTTCAACATCCAGCTGCAAAAATGATGGTCGAAGTAGCAAAGTCTGTTGATAATGAGGTGGGAGATGGTACTACTTCCTCAGTCGTTTTTGCTGGAGCATTATTGGAAAAGGCAGAAGAATTAGTAAATAAAGATGTACATCCTTCCGTTATTGTAGACGGCTATACGGCAGCAGCGGAAAAAGCTTTGGGATTTTTGGAAAAAATAGGAATTAAAGTTGACGTTAATGATAAAACTGCCTTAACTAACATCGCAAGAACAAGTATGTATTCAAAACTTGTTTCGGACGATGGTCCTACATTAGCTAAGATGGTAGTAGATGCAGCGAAACAGATTGCAGAAAGTGTAGATGACGGTAAGAAATTAAGAGTTGATTTGGACAATATTAAAGTAGAAAAGAAGCCTGGGACTTCAATCAGAGATAGTAAACTAGTCAAAGGTATTGTTCTTGATAAAGAAGTAGTGCATGCAGGTATGCCAAAGAAGATAGAAAAGGCAAAGATCGCCCTCATAAATTCTGCGTTAGAAATAGAGAAAACAGAAATGAGTGCCGAAATAAGAATTAATGATCCTCAACAAATGCAAATGTTCCTTGAGGAGGAAAATAGAATGTTAAAGGCAATGGTTGACAGAGTAAAGGGAGTTGGTGCTAACGTTCTTTTGTGTCAAAAGGGAATTGATGATTTAGCACAACATTACTTGGCAAAAGAAAACATACTTGCTGTAAGGCGCGTCAAAGAAAGTGACATGTCAAAGTTATCAAAGGCAACTGGTGCAAGAATTGTTAACAATCTAGAAGATTTCACTTCCAAGGATTTGGGTTCAGCCGATCTTGTAGAGGAAAGAAAAGTTGAAACAGACAAGTGGGTTTTCATTGAAGGATGCAGAAATCCAAAGGCCGTTACAATCCTAGTCAGAGGAGGGTCTCAGAGAGTTGTTGACGAAGCAGATAGGTCAATTCACGATGCATTAATGGTAGTTAAGGACGTTCTAGAGAACCCTGTTGCAGTGGCAGGCGGTGGTGCACCAGAAGCTTATGTTGCCAATGAGTTGC
>DASVGC010000079.1:0-5485 GCA_036379735.1 Nitrososphaeraceae archaeon | reverse complement strand
CAACAATTAATGTAAATTGTCTTATTGTCTTTCCACTTTCATCCTTTGATACATGTCCGCAATTAAAATGAGTGAGATATTCTACTGGAGTAGGTTTTTTGCTGAGGTTCGTAGTGCAATTCTTTATCTTGTCGTATTCTTCTTGAGAAATTTGAGATACGGAAGATTGGCCATGGACAGGAATATTGAGAGAATAATTTAGAGTTGATAAAACCAAAATAAATGACATGGCTAATGCAAAGAAACATGCACTTTGCCGTAACATGTTTTATCAAGAATACTTTTCTTATAAAAATGTTAATCATATCATTTTGGGCTGTAATGAAATAATATCATTTTGAAATATCCAAAGCTATGCAATATTAAATGCACATATTTCTAATGTTTCCCATTTCTTCTCTTATTTTTTATTTTATAGAAGCACAATGTTCCCTTAATACCCTTGAAGCCAGAAAGGTTAGATTCAAATCTATCACGCTAAACGCAAATATAAAAGAGTCGTATGTACTGAAATAAATGCAGTATTTCATGGCTTTGAAAATAGGGGAGAAAAGAGTTAGAGCAGCTCAGGAGCTTTTGAATAAATACACAGGTAACATTGCTATGCCTGCGCTAGCCTTAAAGGACAATAACAACAATAATTGGGAACCTGTTGGGGAAGAAAATTTTTTCACTACAGTTAAGGATCAGAATGGTTACTTGATTGCAATATGTGATAAAAATGGAATTGCAAAAACAGTTGCACAATGGTTCATTGAAGTAAAAAAAGATGAAATTGTTAGCAACATAATTCAAAATGAAAACCTTCCCGAGTACAACGGGAAAGTGATACTCCCAATTTAACACTTAAGTAGATTTAATATTTAGTGATTATAGTTGAAAAGAAAATACGAACAAACCATCGAGATCAAAGGTCATCTAATTGATTCGATGATCCTCACAAGAATTTTCGACAAGATTATGGACCTGAAAGGGGATTTTAATGTTCTCGAATTTCATGTTGGTAAAAAGAAAGATGAATTAAGCTATGCTAGATTACTAATATCAGCAAAAAATAAGAAACATCTTGACCAATTACTAGGATCAGTTTTTATTGAAGGCGCACAACCTACAAAAATTGATGGTGTCACCCTAAAGCCTGCACCTAATGACATGGTAATGCCAAGAGATTTTTATAGCACAACTAACAATACCACACAAATTTTCTTCAATAATGAATGGGTTGATGTTGAAAATATGATGATGGACAAGTGCATTGTACTAGATGCGAGTAATAAGATGGCAGAATGTAAGAAAATTAGAGATGTTCGAAGAGGAGACATGATAGTAACGGGTGAAAAAGGAGTGAGGATATTACCTGAGGAACGCCCAAGAGAAGGAGTAGATATTTTTCAATTCATGAGTAGTACAAGTTCCAGTGAAAGACCTACCCAGCAAATTGCAAGAAAAATAGCGATGGATATTTACAATACAAAAAATAGCGGTGGTAAGATAATAGTAACAGCCGGACCAGTTGTTGTCCATTCAGGTGCAGCAGATTCGTTGGCAAAGATGATTAGACTGGGCTACATAAATGGACTACTTACGGGTAATGCTTTAGCAGTACATGATATAGAAAATTCATTGTTTGGAACTTCTCTGGGTATGAATGTAAAAAATGGAACGTTAGCAATTCGCGGTCACAGAAACCACATGCAGGCCATAAATGAAGTATTTAGAGCAGGGTCTATAGAGGAGATGGTGAAAAAGAATATTCTAAAATCTGGAATAATGTATGAATGCATAAAGAATGATGTAGAGTACGCCCTTTGTGGATCTATAAGAGACGATGGACCCATTCCGGGAGTAATTACTGATATTATACAAGCCCAAAACAGATATAGAGCAATATTAAGAGATACAAAAATGGTACTCATGCTCTCTACCATGTTACACTCAATTGCTGTAGGAAATATGATTCCTGCAAGAGTAAAGGTTGTCGCTGTGGATATTAGTCAAGCCGTAGTAACAAAGCTACTCGATAGAGGAACAACCCAGGCTATAGGAATAGTTAGTGACATTGGTGCATTCCTCCCAATGGTGTTGCACCAGTTAGAGCAACTTTCCAAAAAATAATTCCTTCATCTAGAAGAACCTAAATAAGATAATTAAACTATCTTCGTTGTATCGATGAAAATCACTGCTTCTCAGGGTCACTTAATTTGCTATTAATGATACGCATAGCGATTTTTGGGTCTGCTCGTCCATTGGTAAATTTCATTACTTTACCTAACAAGAAATTGATAGCCTCGCGATTCTTTTTTGCATCCTCGACTGCAGATTTTTCGTTATCAAAAACCGACTGAACGGCATCCATTATTGTTTTTTCATCGGCTATTTTGTATGAATTACTGCTACTGACAACCTCCGATGGTAACTTTCCACTTTCAAATATTTTGACCAGAATATCCTTTGCAGTAATTCTACTAATTTTGTTATCTTCAATCAATTTCACCAATTCTGCGATGTGTTCTGGTTTCACTTTCAAGCTTTTCAAGTAATCGGTACTTTCAGTATCATCTTCAATCAAACTCTTAAAGTCAGTAACTAGAATATTTGCTATTTCAGTTGGCGAAAAATGTAATTTTAGCGTGGATTCAAAGAAATCTGCCAATTTCTTATCATTAATGAGAATATTGGATGTATGCTCTGACAGTTTATACTTTGAAATAAAACGATCAAATCTTTGAATTGGTAGTTCTGGCATTTGTCGCTCTAGATTAGCAACAAAGTCACTACCTAAGACGATTATTGGAATATCAGGTTCAGGAAAATAACGATAATCATGTTCCTCTTCCTTACTTCTGGCTTTAAATGTAATTTTTTTCTTATCATCCCAATGCCGAGTTTCATGTTCTACTTTGAGATTGCGGTTGTACACACTAGACTGTCGGGTAATTTCATAGTTGATGGCTTTTTCAACTTCCTTGAAGGAATTAATATTCTTGATTTCTACCCTGTTACCACCATTCATGGACACATTTACATCACATCTTACTGAACCCTCAAGTAGAGTATCACATACGCCAAGATGTTCAAGCGTCAGAGATAGTTTATTTAGAAATTGTCTGACTTCCTTTGGACCTGTGAAATCAGGTTCTGTAACTATCTCTATTAAGGCAACCCCTGCCCTGTTATAATCTATCAAAGCAGAATTTCTGACATTCATACCACCTTCAGAATAGGCGATCCTGCCTGGGTCCTCTTCCAATTGAATTCTACTGATTCTAATTTGCTTTGCATCATCAAGTTCATATTTTCCATCTATTCCAATGCTCGATATTCCATAAACATTGTACTGGGTAATCTGAAAATTTTTTGGTAAGTCAGGATAAAAATAATTTTTACGATAAAACATGATTTTCTCTGGGACTTTACACCCTAAGGCTATTGAGGTCATTGTTGAAAATTCAATTGCTCTTTGATTGATAATTGGCAGGGAACCTGGAAGTCCGCAACATATTTCACAAATGTTACTGTTGGCTCTAAGATCTCGATAGTTACCCCGACACGAACAAAACAATTTACTTTTGAGGGCAGTTATTTGAGCATGAATTTCTAATCCAATCATAACCAGGCTCATATCGAATTTGGCACCCTTTGAATATTGATAACTTTTTCAAGTTCATATGATGCATCGAGTAGCTTTTGTTCTTCAAATGGAGCTGCCATTATTTGCAACCCGATGGGAAGACCGTTACTAAATCCAATTGGTAATGAAATTGCTGGAATTCCTGCCAGATTTGCTAAGACTGTGTTTATGTCAACCAAGTACATCTTAATAGGATCGTCTATCTTTTCACCGAATTTAAATGGAAGTATCGGCATTGTTGGTCCAATTAAAAGATCATATTTCTTGAATAGCGTAAGTAACTCCAATCTTAGTAGCGACCGAAGTCTCCTTGCTTTGAGATAATATTTGCCGTAATATCCTGAAGAAAGAACATACGATCCAATTAGTATTCTCCTTTTTACTTCTTCTCCAAAGCTTTCTCTGACGTTACTAAAATAAGTTTCCCATTTATATTCCTCTATCGGATAGTCGAATCCATATCTGAGATTATCATATCTTGCAAGATTACTACTTGCCTCGGCACTCGCGAGAGTATAATATGAGGGCAATGCATAATTCAAATTATTAATTGAAACTTCTTCGCACGAACATCCGATCTCCGTAAACTTTTCTGATGCGCCGTAAACTGATTTCGTAACTTCTGGATCGCTATCAGTAATTAACTCTTTTATTATTGCAACATTTAGATTATTTGACTTGTTAGAAACTGTAATTGGAGACGACGACATACTTGTGCTATCCATCCGGTCCTTTCCCGAAATGATATTTAGCATCATTACCAAGTCCTTTACTGATCTGCATATAGGACCAATTTGCTCCAGACTATTTGCATATGAGATTAGTCCATATCGGCTTACCCTCCCATATGTTGGCTTGAGTCCAACTACAGAACAGAAGCTAGAAGGACATCTTATTGAACCTCCTGTGTCCGAACCAAGAGCAACAGTACATTCTCCAGCAGCAACGGCGGCTCCGCTTCCTCCCGAGGATCCACCGGGAACATAATCCAAATTCCATGGATTATGAGTTGGTTGATACCTACTGTATTCAGTCGTTGAACCCATTCCAAATTCATCCAGGTTCAGTTTTCCCAATATTATTGCACCATTTTCCTTCAGATTCTTTATTACTGTAGCATCATATGTAGGAACATATTTTTCAAGAATTCTTGAAGCGCATGTAGTTCTGATACCTTGTGTAGAAATGTTATCTTTTATTCCTACTGCTACTCCGGCGAGTTGGCCTATCTCTTCTTTTTCTCTTAATTTCTTATCTAAAATCTTGGCAGAAGATAAAGCGCCTTCAGAATCCAATGTAATAAATGAATGTACCTTTGACTCGACTTCTTCTATTCTTTTAAGTATAGAGATAACATATTCTTCAGCGCTAAACTGTCCTTCAGTTAGGCCCACAACCACTTCATGTGCAAGCAGATCCTTTAGATTTGTCATTCTATTTCATCTTAGGACCCCTTAGGAATCCATCTTCTGTAATGTTCTTACTAAGTCGCATATCATCAGACATGTTAATCTCATCCTTTCTAAGCTCTTCAAATCTTAACTCCGGCAAATCTAATTTGACCGAATCATCAAGTGCAAGTTCTTTAAGTATATCAATGTATTCTATTGTCTTGTCCAGCTGTTTAGGAAATTTTTCAAGTTCATTTTCGGTTAGATTAATTCGTGAAATTTGAGCGAGATGTTCTAAATCTTCTTTTGAAATCATATTATTTTTCATCTTTTCATAGATATATTATTTGTTAAGGCGACAACCTATCTATATCTAGGGGAAATAATACAACATCCCTAATGTTATCAACGCCGCACATGCTCATCATTAGTCGTTCAAGCCCCATGCCGAACCCTGCATGAG
>DASVGC010000078.1:0-4479 GCA_036379735.1 Nitrososphaeraceae archaeon | reverse complement strand
ACCATATTTTGAAATTCATCAATTTTTTCTATAAATGATCTCGGATGTTTTTCCTCACTAACGAATTCAATGAAACTCTCATCTATGAGTATTTTTATTGAATGATCAATTTTTTCTACAAGTTCCTTAACTAAATCGTATGAAAAAAGTCCTGTGGGATTGTTTGGATTGCACAAGAAAATTGCGTCTGAATTCCGAGTTTTTTCCAAAATATTGTCTACATCTAGTTTCCAGTCCTTAAGTCGTACATGTTTAATTTTTGCACCCATTTTTCTTGATGCCAATTCATACTCGCAGAATGTTGGATATGGTATGATCGCTTGTTTTTTAACAAATGCTCTGGCAAAGTTATAGATTATTTCCGTAGCTCCATTTCCTATGATTATTGAATCATGTGATAATCCACTATCCAAATATTTGATAATTTTTTTTTTTTAGATTTCCCTGCTCATTATCTGGATACATTGAGGATAATTTTGGTAAATTTTTTCGAAGTATTTTCAAAACATTCCTCGAAATTCCTAATGGATTTACGTTAGAGCTAAAATCAACTCTTACTAACCGTGGATTTACACTGTAAACCCCGCCATGAGAACAAGAATATTGAGTCATCTAAATTCCATATGAATCTCAATATAGCATGAATGGATAATATTATGTTTTTTCTGTAAACGAATATTAGTTGCGTTCTGAATAACGGCTCATTATGTTAAAAGTAGCAGTAATAGGTGCGACGGGAGCTGTAGGACAGGAGTTTGTCATTGGGCTTAGCAAACACCCCTGGTTTGAACTGGTTCAGATTGCATCATCAGAGCGTTCAGCGGGGAAAAAATACATAGATGCACTTAGAGACCCATCTACTTCATTACTCAAATGGCACAATAAGGAAAACATTCCCGAAAACGTAAGAGATATGGTCTTATCAAAAGTAGAAGATATAGATCCAAAGAAACTAGACCTGATCTTTACCGCACTTGAATCAGAGGATGCGAGAATAATAGAACCCAAAATGGCGTCTCAAGTCCCTGTGATAAGCACAGCTGCTGCATTTAGATATGAAGAAGATGTGCCTATACTGATTCCTGGGATTAATGATGAACATTGTGAAATGTTGAATATTCAAAAGAAGAACAGGAATTGGAACGGATTTGTTGCACCTTTGCCTAATTGCACGACTACAGGCATGGCCATAACCCTGAAACCTTTAATGGACGACATGGGTCTGGAAAGTGTTTTCATGACATCCATGCAGGCCTTATCTGGTGCGGGTAGATCTCCCGGCGTGATAGCCTTGGATATCATGGATAACGTGATTCCCTATATCCCAAAAGAAGAAGAAAAAGTTCAGGTAGAAACAAAAAAGATCTTGGGAAAATTTGATGGTAATTCTATCAAAAACGCTTCCATAAAAGTAAGTTGTACTTGTACAAGGGTACCCGTAATGGATGGACATACTGAAACAGTATTCGCCCAACTTAAGAAAACAGCTTTACCAGATCAGGTAAGAGATTCCATGCTGAACTTTTCGAAATCCGTATCAATAAGGGACTTGCCTTCCGCACCGTCGGAATATATCATAGTTCATGATGATCCCACTAGGCCACAACCAAGAATTGATAGAGAAGTAAATGATGGAATGACAACAGTAGTTGGAAGATTGCGAAAGGATACTGTTTTTGAAAATGGAATAAAATATGTTCTCCTTACACATAATGAAAAAATGGGCTCTGCAAAGGGTGCAATACTACTTGCTGAGTTATTTAGGTCGAAAAAAATCATATAATCCTACATTATTGATAAAAAAATTGAATAAAATTGCAATTAATACATTTATTAACCCCAGAATTTACGATATAATCAGTGATTTTCTATGTATAAAATAGATGATTTAGATTTAAAAATTTTGGAAGAACTCTCAAATGATGCATCTATTTCAGTCCCAAGACTTTCAAGAAAAATCAATATCAATGCATCGGTAGTTTACAGCAGGATAAAGAGACTAGTGAAAAGAGGAATTATAAGGAAATTTACGATCTTGATGAATGACGAAGCACTTGGGTTTAATGTAAAAGCGTTAACAGGTATAAACATGGATTCTAAATTGAGAGATAATGTCTTGAATGAATTATTCAGGATTCCAGGTGTTACTGAAGTTTCTGAAGTGACTGGTAGGTTCGATATACTGGTAACGATGAATTCCCATTCACTGGACGAGATGCATCAGTTGATTTCGGAACGAGTGGGTCGTATTGAAGGAGTACAAAAGACTGAAACATTCATTGAAATGAGAAAAACAACCAGGGAAGTTCCCATCCCAGCAATGGATCAGGAATAGATATGAACAAACATCCTATGCATAACCTATTTGCCAATAACGCATTTAAAGACCAATCACGAATTATTACAAGTAGAATATGAAAAAAATACTCGTAACAATTACGAGATCAGATACGATCCTCTGAGGAATATCAAAATTTCTAATTTAACTAAGTGTTACTAAACATGGAAATATTATTCAGATTAGATTGAACTATAGTTCAAATTAAAAAGTAACAATTATGGGTTTGGTTTTGTTCCCAAGTTTCCTGCTTGCCCTTGACCTTGTCCCATGCGAATCATTTCATTAATCTTGTTCTCTACCTCTTTCAAATTTTCTTTTACCCGTGTCTCTTGTTTTCCCAGAACTACTAACCTTGTGTTGGCAAGATCTTTCTTTTCATCCAACTCCTTTAGCGTATCATCTTTTTTTGTCTTTATCATAAGAGGACCAACGCTTTTGTATACAGCTTCGTCCTGCTCAGATTTCTTGAGTTCTTCTGTGGCTTTTTCTATCTCTACGGATTCTGCTTCTAATTGTTGTTTTTGCATCATAATGGCTTGCAAATTTTGTTGTAATTGTTGCATTCTAGATAGCTGTTCTCTTAACCATGGAGGAATTTCCTGTTCGCTCATTTCTTATTACTTGACTTGACCGTCATAAATCTATAGCGTTTTATAAATTTAGAGATAAAAAAGATAAACTCGCCAATCTGATGTAGGTGTTAACTATTGCCCGCATTGATTGTAAGTCATTCGTACTAATGTCAATGGAAATTACACCATTATCAGATGCAATACTTATTTTTTCACTTGAAGCTAGAAACTTGGTTTCTGGCTTTAGTGCATTGAAAATAGTATTCCCAACATTAGAAGAAATTTCTGGAGAAAGATTATCTAGAGTAATTTCGATTTTAATACTTACTCTTTGTTCTTTCAAAGTTTACATCATATGTACCAGCTGCTACTTTGTAATTGCACTTTGAACAGTACCAAATTCCGAGCGCTTGTCTATCAAATCTTACCGAACCACATTTTGGACATCTTCTTTTCTTTTTTAAAACTCGGTAGATCATTCCATATCGCTTTCTAACAGTAGCTCCATATTTTACTCCTAATCCCTTAAGTCTGGATATTTTGTGCTTACTTCTACTAACCAATATTGATCATTCCTTTTAGTTT
The DNA here is from genome assembly GCA_036379735.1 of Nitrososphaeraceae archaeon. Lineage (GTDB taxonomy): Archaea > Thermoproteota > Nitrososphaeria > Nitrososphaerales > Nitrososphaeraceae > TA-21. Next base: position 981 of record DASVGC010000078.1, on the reverse strand, counting down.
TCCTCTAATTTCCTCTCCCTTGGTAATAGCCTTACTTGCAATACTTTTCACGTCATCAATTGAAAAGTTTCCTTTGAGTCCTTTTTGCATTGCTACGATTGAACCTTTCGAGTTTGTGGTAATTGTTAGTCTAGCATCCATGCAAGCTTCTTCCTCGGTAGTAGGATCCGAAATCAAGTAATCTCCAATTTTAACCGTTGTAATAGATACAGGTATGGTAGTTATAGGAGGTTCCTGTGTTTTTCCCGTTTCAACAACCTTGTCATCCTTAATTTCAAAGACAGGCAATTTGCAGCTAGCTAAAGCGGAGACCACAGCATAGGACGTGGCATCTAAAAGATTACCATCTACATTAATTACACTGCAATCAACAAAAATGGTATACACAATTTTTCCTGGAACCAAGACTAGTTTACTTAAATCCAACATCTCAGATTCTCTCACACCTCTGTCAACAACTCTAGCAAGCTCTATTGTTTCTTCATCAGGAGGTCCTGGTTCAACATGTGGAGATGCAATCGGAAGCACTTCTGCAGTGATTATCAAGGCACCACTATTTTCTAATCCTTCAAAAGGTTCACCTGTCTCTACTTTTACACCTGCGACAACTTCAGTGTTACCTAACTTTACCCAAGCAGATCCACTTGCTTTCTTGATAACGCCTAGTTCAATTTCAATAGGTCTTATTTGATCTAACGTTCGCTCATCTAGTCTTTTCCCTGCTGAAATTGCGTCTCGCATCTGCTTTTTACGTAGGTTCTCAACAATTACTGTAGATTTTTTTGATAGACTCATTATTCTTTCATTCCCTTTTCATCGCCAAAGTACTTTTCCATTAATGAGGAACGTTGTATCTCATATACTTTCAAGCATCCACGCACAGCTTCGTCCAAACAATTATTAAATTCGTTAGGGTTTAATTCCCCATCAAGCTGCAAAAGTGTTATTTTCTTTAGATTTGGCATATATGCAACTGGCATG
>DASVGC010000077.1:0-6404 GCA_036379735.1 Nitrososphaeraceae archaeon | reverse complement strand
TAAAAACATTAAAGAATGAAAACTCTACGTAGATTTGCAATACTGTATTTTCTAAATTATGCCATTATTATCGGTCGTTTTGACAGATAGACTGGCAGATTCAGTGGCAAGTACGGCTTGTCAGAAGTTTCTTGTCTTATGTTTTTTATCAGATTATCCAGCGCTATTCCATATTGTGATTTAGTTAACCTTTCTCTGACAACCAATTCATTTCCGTCGACTTCCTTGTCACCAATCACCAGAATGAAATGAATCCATTCAGATTCTGCTTCCCTGATTTTTTTTGCAACGGAAAGTTCTCTGTCATCAATGTCGGCCCTGATAGTATTCTTGTTAAATTCTTCTAAAATTTTTTCGCTGAATTCTGTATGTTTTGAGGCTACGGGAATTATCCTTACTTGGGTATGTGATAGCCATAATGGTAATGCTGGAGTCTTTCCAGTACTACCATTTTTATCAGCTTTTTCCAACAGGGCAAATATCACTCGCTCTACAGCACCGCTAGGAGAGTTATGTAAAATAATTGGAAACTTTTTCTCACCATCGGTATCAACAAATTCAATATTGTATCTCTCACCATTTTCAACGTCTATCTGGTCAGTTGATAGCGCTGCAGCTTTTCCCAAACTATCAACGAAATTAAATTCCCATTTTACAATGAAATAAAAAAACCTCTCATTCCACATTTCTACAAGTATTGGTTTCTTTAATTTGGCTGCAAAAGTCTTGATGAATTCTTTATTTTGTTCATAAAAGTCTGATGTAAATCGAATAACCATGTCCACATCATCATTTGACGACAGACCAAGACCATCTATTACTCTTAATGATAACTCAAACCGCTTGACAAATTCTTCTTTTGCCTGTTCTATGTCTTTGCAAAAAGCATGGCAGTCGGGCATACTGAAGGCTCTCAGTCTTCTAAGGCCAACTAATTCTCCGCTCTTTTCTCTTCTAAAAGAATACCTTGTTAATTCATAAAGTTTCAATGGTAATTGCTTGTACGAGATTTGAAAATCTTTGGCCATCAGAAACTGACCAAAACATGCAGCAAACCTCAAGAAAAGTTGTTTGTTATCAGATTGAATACTGTACTGCCTTGCTGGAAATCTGTTAAAATAACTATGAATTGAAGGATGGTTGGAATCATACATTACCGGTGTTTCAACTTCAATCCCACCATATTCGTGTATCATTTTTGTAACATAGGTTTCGATTAGTGATTTCATTAAACGTCCCTTTGGATAGTATCTCATATTACCACCGTCAGATGAAGGCTCATAATCAGCAATTGCTAATCTCTTCATTAATTTCACATGCGGAGGCACTTCAACTACTGTTCTCTTTTTTGATAATTCATAATCAGCTAACTTTCTAAACGAACTGTTTTTCTCAAAACTATATTCGTCTATTGGGACAAGATTTTCTCCTTCTACTGTTTGAACAAACCAGGTGGATTTTAGCACTTCTTCTGATTTTAATGCAGTTGATTCACCACTTGACTCTGACTTTGATTTGCTAGCATCTTCTGACTTTTTCTGTATTGTTTTTGCCTGCTCTGCTAACGGATGCCCTTTTATTTTTATGTTAAAGGATTTTGTCCAACCAAACGGAGCTCTATTTACAGTCTTGAACAGATTTTTTGACTTTTCTTCGACTGAATTTAGTAATGATTGTGCTGTACTGGGGCTTGCCAGGTCCGAGCTAAGATGGGCATACGGATAGATTAACAGGTTATCACATTTTATCGTCTGACCATAATTTTTTAATTCAGTTCCAACTTCATCTATTAGGGACTCATCATCATCTTTTTCGACGGCTACAAGTGCCACAATAACCTCGTCTATTTTCTTACTTGATGTGGATGAAATGTTCTCTGCTGTCTGTATTTCTTTGGAAATAGGTTGGTATTCAATAAAATCTGCATGTAGCAAAAGAATGCGCATTTAATGACGAGAACTAAACCTAGAAGGTCAAATTAAATGGTTTTGGATTTAAGATATAATTCTCAAATCTGCAACTAATAATTGGATCTGAGTTCAATAAACCGGGTTTCAGGGCTCAGTCTCAGGTTTGTAAATGGATATTTGTTAATATCTGTCCCGCCCGTAATATTCTGCTCAAACCTGGCCAAGTTATGCGTTGCATTATATGCCAGATTCAGTCTGGAGGAATTATCTCCATTTAGAATTCTAACAAATCCACTATCTATAATCATCATGTATTTGTCTGTCTTAAACGGAGTCTTGCTGTAAAAGTTCTTTGCATCAAATGTCTTGTTAAAAACAAATTCTGGAATCCAAAAGTACTGAGGATTTCCAATTAGAGTTACCTTGTCGGCAGGATTGACACTTGTCGCATTTGAGTTACTGTCAGGTAAATTGGCAAGCACGAAAGCAAGTGCTTGATAATATGTTGAATTCATATTCAACGTAATTAGCGTGGTAATGCTGGCTATGCCAAATACTCCAATAACTGCAATCCTGATGTAGGGAAGCATATTTCTCATCCTGACATTGGCAATGTTGTTTCCTATCTTCTCAATCATGGTAGCGCCGGCTATGCAAAACGGCGGCAGCAATAGAATAAGATGGAATGAAGAGACATAACCAATTGCTTGCAGGAACACGAAAATGGGAATTGCCCACAGCAAAAGGAAATAGTCTTTCTTTACCGCTGCATAAATAAGGCCACCCATTCCTAGAATAAACAATACTGGGTCTATCTGGAAGAACGTGTTTATTGTATTAATCAAAGGTCTGTCTCTGCTAACCTGGTAACGTACACCATCTATCCAATCATTCATATCTCCGCTTAATGTCGCATGGATAGGCCACAACATTGGGACCAAAAGAACTGGAATTAGCCAGACTACTACATATTTCTTTTTTCTGGTAACCATGTATACCATAATGATACCTAAAGGAATCATCGTAAATGCAGGTATCTTGGTAAATATCGCAAGTCCTAGGAAAATCCCAGAAATTATCAGAGTCAGCTTTGCATATTCACTGTGAAATGCATTTTGCTTGTGTGTTTGTTGTTGAACTTGTTGCTCTTGCTCTTGCTTCTGTAACTGACCAGGTTGTTGTTCCATGTCTTTTTGCTGTGGTTTTGGCCGTAAATGTGAGAGCAAAGGTGATTGGAGCTGGCGATCCTTGGTTAAATTTAGAATTAGGAGTATTGATGTCAGGATGAAAGGCAGCTGTATTGTTTCTAGGAATATTCTCCTAATCATCCATGTAAATGGCATGACTGCAAACAATATTGCGGCAATTATTGCAACATTTCTCCCATACCTGTATTCTGTGATCCTATATATTAGAAAAGTGTCAAACACAGCCAGGATTCCCATAATCACACGAGGTACCAAATACAATTGCTCCACGGGATTCTTCTCTCCAAGGGTCTCAACATTAGGATAACCAATTATGCTAAAGATGCCAGCCAGGAAAATTTGGCCAAAATAAGGAGCTCGATATCTATCCTGTGGTTGAAGTCCCTGACCGATTTCTGTGGAAATTGCCTTTCTCAAGTAATGTCCCTCATCCGTATGAATCGATGGAAAGCCTGTTGGATTCCATAGATGAGTATAAGCAGAAAGGACAAGTGGAATAAGAATAAATACTAAGGATCGCCGCCTGGTTCCGTCTTTCAACTGTAGTCGGAGATTCAATTAGCTTCTTTATCCACTAACTATGACATTTATACATGAATTAAACCTTGTGGAGTGACTAACTATGCCATATTTTATGAAATAAGGAGCCGCGTTACCATGCAGAAGAGTTTATCCTGAAACCTTCATGCCATAAAGGAGCCTTCACTGATTCTTGCTCACTTTACTGATTGAACTGCATTTTTGAGGATATCAAAGTACTTTGTGGGAATCAGATTGCCGGTAGCATCACTTGTCACTAGATTAAAATTCTCGACTCTATGTGGTCTAAAATTCCAGTACCAAAATGCCCAACCATAAGGATCTATTTCATTAAATTTCTTTAAAATCGCATTTGTATCTTCTGGAGTGATATCACTTGCTTCTGGGTCTATTTCATAGACAAAGTCTCCTTCTTCATTTATTACTTTGTCCCTAGCTACGTTATTCCATTCTCCAATATACATGGGAACTCCTGATAAATTGCCAGTTGCCAAAAACATGTTCAGTCTTTCCTCCTGGTAGCTGCCAGGAGATGGCAATCCGTAAATACTGAACTTGAATATCGTATCTGTCTTATTTGCCGGTGTCATCTTTGCTAGGTTTGTTGCGTTGACTCCAATGTTACTATCAAGATCAACAGGAATGCTCATGCTAAACACAATGTCTTTTTTTGTTACATTTCTCAGTTCATCTGTCATATAGGTATTGAATTTTCCAATCTTATCCCACTGATCCGCATTGTGTACTTGGGGTTCACTCAATATTTCGTATCCAGCAGTACTATTGTGGCTGTCAACCGTACTGACTACTTTTTTTAAGAATTCCGATTGTAGAGTCCACCCATCAGTACCATTTACATCTGTGACCTCCCTGTTCCACCACTGAGTCCACCATGCGGCTGCTGATGGATACAAAGGACTTCCTCCACTACCGTAGGCGTATTCTGAATTATTTTGGAATAGAAAATTAGGGAAGCCTGTTCCTCTTTGAGGATTAAGCCATGATGATGTATGAAATTGATGATTATCGTAGATTATTTTTATTCCATATTTGTCTGCAAGAGTTGCAGCAAACTTTAATTCATTTATGAATGCTACTGGATTTTTCACATAAGATTCCCAATAGTATACATATCGCACGTGATTCATACCTCCATCTTTTATTATCTTAAAACTCTGATCATAGTAGTTATCAGGAAATGGATTCTTAAATTCTCGAGCTTGAGGTAAGGTAGTATAGTAACCTAACATGTTTACCCCGATAAGTTGGGGTTTTGTTTCCTGAGCATATAGATTAGGTATCAGTGAAATATTTAGAATTAATAAGAAAGCAAATGTAATTCCAAAAACAGCCAAATTCATTACGTAAATAAAAATTTATCTCCCAATATAAAATTATGGAAGATTATAGATTTTAAGAATGAGATTCTCTTGCGCCAGGTACAAGTTGTTTTGTTGTAGTAAGGTCTTCAATTTTCTTGTTGATGTTGAGAACTATTTCTAGTAAATCAGGTTCAATTCTGTTTTGCTTTATGAATGAAGCCAACGCTTGAGTGTCTTTTGGCAGGCACATTCCATCAAATGGTCTTCCAAATTCAGTACCGTATTTGCCAATTCTTTTATCCAAAGATACGCCCAAACTCACAACCTTGTCGTCTATCCCCAGATGTTTGCAAATCAACCCTATTTCATTGAAGAATGAAATCTTTAATGACAAAAAGCAGTTTGATGCATATTTGATTAACTCTGCTGCTTCAAATGAGGTGGTGATAATGTTTTTTGTCAAAGGCTTGTATATATCGACTAGCATATTTGACAATTCGCTATTGCCCTCGTCTCCAATTATTGCTCGATCTGGCTTGAAGAAATCTTCCAATGCAGAAATCTGTCTCAGAAATTCTGGATTGTAGGCAACTTCATAGTCAACTCCTCTCTTTTTGATACAATTCTTCTCGAGATAGTTTAACACCACACTGCGCATAGTTCCAGGTAACATTGTGCTCCTGAATACCAACATATGACGTTTATTACTTGAATTCAGATAGTTTGCTAGTTGATATAGCGCAGAAAGTATTTGTGAAAGGTCTTGTTGGGAATTATGAGTTGGAGTATTAACACATACAAATGAAATATCTGTTTGTGACATTGCATCGCTCAGAGTGTCTGCAACCTTGTATCCATTATTCTTTAGAGTTCTAAGCCTATCCTTCGAAATGTCATAAAAAATTACCTCATGACCTAGCTTATGAAATCCCTGACCCGTTGCACTTCCTACTACACCAGAACCAATAATGCTTATTTTACTCGTGCAAAATCCCTCTTTATTATAGGGGCATTATAATTAATCATATTTATATAATTCCTTTTCATTTTCGGGTAAGAAATATAGTAAGAATTAACACTAACCATTTTACATCATTAACTTCTATTTCACAGTAAAAGTTACTAATAAATAATCTGGAAATGGAAAATAAATAGTGAATACTTACAGGGACCAATCGCTTCAAAAGCATAGCGGTATTTTTGGAAACATTATTTTTGACCTGCTACTTGTTGCTTTTGCCGTTTCCCTGCTTATTTCACCAATTTGGTTTGAGATTAATGATGTCATTTATCAGTTTAATGGCCTGAAAGAGTACATTTTTAGAAATTTCATTCCAAGTTCGTTGTACAATTATTGGCTTATTATCCCGCTGGGTATTATAGGCACTTGGAGATGGAGTATTTGGTTAATCAAAAAAATAGTC
>DASVGC010000076.1:0-2796 GCA_036379735.1 Nitrososphaeraceae archaeon | reverse complement strand
GTAAATTTAACTTTGTACCTCTGGCCTCTCCCAAACCCGTTTCTAATTCAAATCCGGTTCCAGGATATAGAAATGATCCATCCTCATGAATATCCGCTATGAATAGATCAGGATCGTCTTCAAATTCGTAGAATACACCATCCCCGTGATGGGCATCTATATCAACATACAGAATTCTCTTTAAATTAAGATTCTTCCTTGCGTGCATTATTGCTATCCCTATATCATTGAAGACACAAAATCCACCAGCCGCATTTCTTCTTGCATGATGTAGACCCCCGATCGGATTGAATGCATGATCTATTGCATTTGTTTTGTTAAATACAGTTTCTAGTGCCAAGATTGTAGATCCTACAACATACAAAGATGCATCAAATACTCCCTTAAAAGAAGGTGTATCTCCTGAGTCAAGATATCCAGATCCAGTAATTGAAGATTCTTTTACAAAATCGATGTACTTTTTTTCATGAAAGGATGCTACCTTGCCTTCATCCGATAAAGTAGGTGGAAGTAGTTTCAATCTACCTGTCTGCATGGATTCTAAATTAACAAGTGTCGACCAAAATGCCTCAAGTCTTTTAGAATTCAAAGGATGTTTCTCACCAAAGGAATAAGCTGAAAGTTCTTTACCTACAATGACTGCCGAGTTACACATTATTTAATCAACCAAGACATACTATTAGTAGATTGCAGGCTAATAATCCTTGAACCATATTTAGTCCTTTAACTGACATCAAGCAAGATTATCAAAATAATATCAAATAATGATAATGGGATGGGTAATTTCTAGACATTATTTTTCAAAAATGCTTTATAGTACGATGCCGTTTTATTCATTGATCAATTTGTGCTACGATTTTGAAATCCCAGAGAGGATAAAACAAAGAAGTAGAATTGGCTCAGAAAAAGAAGAGCAAGAAAAAGAGGAATTAAAGCCAATTAAGGTTCCTAATTAGATTTAATTATTCTCTTTCACTCTTTTTTGTGTAATAGTATAAGATTCGATTCGACTAATCATGCTTTAAAGTAAGAATCAGCTTGAATAACGACTAGACTACTGTATGTAAGTTTGGTTAGAGTTATCAAAGTTTTTGATTAATTCGTACCTACTTTCAAATTTATCGTACCTTACAGATCCTAGTTGAGGAAAGATTTTCAATGGATCTTCTGCAATAACCGTTACCATACGTTCTTTACCAAAGAATTTTTCACATAGTACAACACTCATTTGTCTAACCTTATTCTCATCCAAAATTCCAAAACTATGTAAATACTCATGCAAAAGTACGGTAAACACATAGGAGTTGTATTCATCATTGGAAGATGAGTATTTCTTTACTTGGTCTAGTAAGATACTGTTAATGGCAATTACATTTGAACCCAATACATGATAGGCCCCAACTCTTGCCGGCATCCTGTGAAGCATCAAGCTCAAACCTGCTCTTTTCATTTCAAACACAGAATTTACAGAGTACTTTACAAACTCAAACACCTCATTAAAATCCTTCAAACCTTGAAGCTTGTCATTATTGTTGATTTTGTCTTCAGCCGAAATGATTTTTGTCACTTAATCTGGTTCTTATATTATCATTTTACACCTATAAATCATAGCCTATGGGTGGTTCATCAGCCGCTATTCTGACGAAATTAATTGAATCCAGCATATTAATTAGGTAAACATGTTATATCATTATACATAATTTATGGAAACTAAATGGAAGGGAGATTCTGGTCTGCGGTCCAGAATGGTTTTGAGCTTCTTTATCTTGGGCATATTGTATGTCATATTTTTGAGCATACTTCACTATCTTGGGGTAGGATACATCCCACTTGCCATAATTGCATCAGCAATGATTTTAGCGCAATGGTATTTCTCTGACAAAATAGTTCTATGGAGTTCTGGTGCTAAAATCGTTACAAGAGAGCAACATCCTAAGCTACATGAAATTGTGGAAAGACTCTCCACGAACAATGCCCTCCCAAAACCTAAAGTCGCAATTGTCAGTTCTAATGTCCCAAATGCATTTGCAACCGGTAAGAGTCCTAAAAGTTCGCTCGTCGCTGTAACTACAGGGCTTTTAGATCTATTGGACGATGATGAGCTGGAGGCCGTTATTGGGCACGAATTAACTCATGTTAGGAGCAGGGATGTTTTAGTTCTGACTTTGGCAAGCGTATTTTCTATGGTGGCATGGTATTTGATGCAATTCGGATTTTATGGTGGATTGCAATCCAGAGATCGAAATTCTGCCGGATCTGGCGTAATTGTATTGCTAGTTGCAGTCGTAACTTGGATAGTAAGTTTCTTGATTATTAGGGCAATTTCAAGGTACAGGGAATATTCTGCAGATAGGGGTGGAGCAATTATGACTGGTAAACCTGATAAATTGGCCACCGCTCTTCTTAAAATAAGTGGTAAAATCAAAGTTATTCCACCCAATGAATTGAAAAATGTTCAAAAATTAAATGCGTTCTTTATTGTTCCTGCTCTCTCTGGTAGTTCTATCGCTAATCTATTCTCCAGCCACCCGCCAGTGGAAAAGCGAGTTCAAAAACTGAAGGAAATGAAGAGTGGGACTTGAATGAATGAATAAATGAATAAATAATAAAAAAAGTCGATGAAACTGAAACAGTTTTCATCGATAAAGCTAATTGGTCTAATTATTGTTTTAGTTTCTTGTTCTACTTTAATGCCTTAGTTGTGCTATGTAGGTCCAACCGGAACTTGTTGATTCATCACATGTACGGTGACGATATCATCATCTTCTCTGTCCACCGTATCGCGAACTTTGAGTT
>DASVGC010000075.1:0-2533 GCA_036379735.1 Nitrososphaeraceae archaeon | reverse complement strand
GGCCGATTCTATGAATAATGACATTGGGTCTTGCTTCTTGAACAGCTTTAGAAACGATTTCTTGGGATTGTTTAACTTGTCAAAAAAGATCGTGGAACTATCCTCTATTATGACGTCTGCCTCACTGCACGCTACTCCATGATTTAGGAGATGCTTTTCTAGCTTTGCAGCAAATCGTGCAAAGTGCACCGAATAAGTATCTTGATCTAAATTTGGCAATAACAATTAATCTATCGAATTCATAATATTTAAAAATTTTTCATTCAAACCGCTAATTTCACAAACATGAGGTGGGGAAGGGATTCGAACCCTTATAGATTCGCTAACTCCATGGTAATTCTGCAGGCGAACGCATAGCCTCTCTGCCACCCCACCATAATATATGGATGACAGATTTTCTCAATTTAAAGCATTGTCTGTATTGCGTTTAAGCGTACAAACCATTCAAAAAAAATTTTAGTTGAATTAATCTCGGGCTATTCTTCGGTAATTTTTGTAAGTCTCTTGTCTATTGGATTATATTCACAGCCCATTGGTCCGCAATATCTTCCAACATATTCTGCCTTTGGTCGATAGAGCGCAGGTTTAGGTGCAGCCTCAGCAAATTTTTCTTCAATCACATGGGAAGTCCAACCAGAAATTCTAGCAATGGCAAAAATGGGAGTGAACAAATCCATAGGAATCCCCAAGCTGTAGTAGAGTGATGCACTGTAGAGGTCTACATTTGGATATATCGATTGTTTTCTAGTTTCCAGCAAATATTTCTTGGTTGTCTTTTCAACCTGTTCTGTCATATCAAACCACGGAGTCTGACGTTCCTTGTTCACCGTTTTTGACAATCTATACAGTACTTCTGCTCTAGGGTCTGTAGTTTTGTAAACTGCATGTCCCATACCCATAATCTTTTCAGCATTTCCTAATTTACCAACAACCCATTTTTCAACATTATCAACCTTACCAATTTCTAGTAGCATTTTCATAACCTGAGTATTTGCTCCTCCATGTAATGAACCAGACAAAGCTGCAATTGCACCATTTATCGATGCATAAATATGGGCTTTTGTAGATGCAATTTCTCTGGCTGCAAATGTAGAAGCATTAAAACTGTGTTCTGCATGAAGTATCAAACAAATATCAAATATTTTTGCTTCTTCGTGTTTTGGTTTATTGCCAAATAACATGTAAAGAAAATTTTCAGCATTTGTCATTTCATTTGATGGCTTAACAATTTCCTTTCCACTTCTGATTCTATCCCATACGGCAACAATTGTCGGAATCTTTGAAATCAACATCTTGGCTCTTTTTACATTCATCTCCCTAGAGTCATCTTGTACATCTAAATCATAATCAGGTAACTGTGAAACACATGATTGAAGTACGTCCATCGGGGAGGCCGTCACTGGTCTATTCTTCAAATTTTGATATAATGCCTCTGGAATTTCTCGATTTTCTTTGAGGTCCAACGTAAACTCGTCCAGCTCGTCCTTGGTTGGCAAATCCCCAAAAAGCAACAGATAGGCGGTCTCTTCAAAAGTTGAATGCGTTACAAGGTCTAAAATATCATAACCACGATAAATTAACTCACCATGTTCACCATCAATTGAGCATATCCTGGTATCTGCTACTACGATATTTCTCAAGCCTATGTTTCTAGCATCTATATTCCTCATACCGCTCATCAAAATCACTCATTGACATATATCACGTCAAATTTATATATTAAATTAATCCCCTTTCTGAACTTCAAAGGCTATTATTTGTGTATAACGGGTTGTCTATACTTTAACTCTTTTTATCAGCATTGCCTAAATTGATGATAAGTGACGCCTTCTACAATGCCATGTTTTTGGGTCAGATATGTTAAGACAGAATCGTAAGTAATCATTTTAGTCTTGTTCCTAGCATATTTACCAGTGAGTCATTAAAGGTGTTGTTTACTATCAAAAGATATACAGTCAAGTCTATTGTTGTAGTGTTATTTAAATAGACTCGCTGTTTCATGATGGAGGAACAATTTGTCTCACAGAGAATTTCTTAAAGTCATACGTTACTCCGTTTGACTTGAATATGACCATGGGAGAGCCCCAGGATATTGCTGCACCATCTGTTCTTGCATTGCAATGAGTCATATCATCACCCCAATTACCTTTGTCGACAAATTCAGTGGCCTTTTGCCAGTTATTGTTGTTATCTTTGTCAACATATGATTCCAACTTTGCGCTTCCGTCAGGTAAATTATATACTATTCCCTTAAATCCAATCCATTTGTTCATGGTTGAACCAATTGTAATGCCGGTGTACGGTTTTATGTCATAGTTCACATGCCACATCTCTTTTTTGAACTTGAATTTACCATTCGTGAAATCTATGTTGTTGTGATATGATGAGCCACCGCATCCTTCTTGTACGTTTGTACTATGTCTTACACTTCTAGAAACCAGAGAAATTTCATCTCCGCCACCAGATGTCGAAAGTACTTTAACATATATTGTTATTTCCATGTTTTTCCAATCTGATGGTTTGTAAAAGTATC
>DASVGC010000074.1:0-22206 GCA_036379735.1 Nitrososphaeraceae archaeon | reverse complement strand
CCAAAATGCAAATTTTTAATCCATCTATTTTCTTCTTTTCTCTCATCATAGTGTATAAATCAAGCATGGCTTGTGTTGGATGTTCTTCACTTCCACTTCCTCCATTAATTATCGGATGATCAGAAATCTCTGCGGCAAATTTACTTGAACCGTCAAGTTGGTGTCGTAGGATTATGATATCTGAATAAAGATCCATTACCCGTACGGTATCTTGCAGACTTTCGCCTTTTTCAATTGAGGATGATTTTAGGTCAGATATCCCAATAGAACTACCGCCTATTGATGCCATTGCTGCCTCAAAACTCATTCTAGTTCTAGTACTTGGTTCATAAAACAGATATCCCATTATTCTGGCTTTTCCCAATTCATCCTTTTCCTTAGGATTAAGTTTCTTCATCTCGTCTGTTTTTTTAAACAAATATTCAAAGTCATCTCTTTGAAAATCCTTAATGGAAACAACATCTCTATTAAAGAATCTATTATTCTTCACAGATTATCACTATCATATTATGATAAACCCCCTTTACAAAAAGATTCTTATTAAAAGTGCAAGCAACTATAGTTTTTCTATATAGCATATATTAGCGTTTTTTCCAATAAAATTTGCAGTTTGAACAAGAGCGAATTAACTCTAGTCTTTGTTTTAATGGCCTTGTCTTTATTATTTGTTCAAAACAAGAGTGTATTTACATTTGGACAAAGTAATGATACAACGACTGACTCTTATTCAAATATGACTATCCCGCTAAGGAATAATACTATAGTAGATACTAAATCAAAGACTCAATTTCCCAATCTAGCTGAACAGCAAAACGCCTCGGTTAAGACTGTTACCTATACACCAAAGTTCTTGTGTGGCAACGTCACAGCCAGCGAAGGTCCTGTAAGACCAGGTCACTATGATACAGATATCAGCATTCTTAACAAGCAAATCTACCCAATTAAATTACTTTTAAATGTTATACCAAATGATGGTAAATCTTCTAATTCAATCATTAAAGTTCTTGAATCTGAGAGTGCCACGGGAATTACATGCAAAGACATACTTCCATTAGTTACTGATGCAAAGAACTTAACTGAGGGATTTATTTTGCTGACCTTACCTATCAGTGGCAATATGATTAATGCCTTCCCGGATCCGAAGAATTCAGATGCATCAATTTTGAGATCCATAGATGAATTGCAAGCAAACTTGATAGAAGTACAAGTTTTCTATACCGCGAATGCGCTTCCTCAACTTCCTAGTGAAATGATATTCAATAAAATTGATTTTAGAATAATAAGTGATCCCAGTGGGAAAATACCTCAAACATTTTTGAGCAAGCTGTTAGAAGTCACCCTGACAGCTAATACTGATCAAGTTTACGACCAAGTGTCACGAGTTAAGACTTTACTAAAGGAAAGATTCAGCCTGTCGGATTCTGAAATGAACACTATTGATATTCAAATTCAGAAATCTGAAATAGATAGTCTTTTTACCAAAGATGATCATGCAATATCCTCCTCACGTTTAAATCCTAACATATACTTTAGATGAAATTAATAGAAACAATAGTCATACGTTTAATGCTCTACTAATCATTATCAATTCTGGTCCGGTTGTCAAATTACCTACTATCACTGAGCTGAAGTTGGCAATAATTCCTGATGATAAAAATGGCGATCCTCCATTGACTGTGGCAGGTTCTGCTTCAATTTGGAGTATTTCAGATATTCTGTTAATTTCAACATCATTAGCGTTTGGATGAACAATAGCGCCGGCGTTCGTCGCGACAACCATTGAGCCAACCTGGACGAAACCTCCAATTGACATTTTTTGAAGTGGTACACCAAGAGTATCCTTAATATCTTGATCGACCTCCTCGGTAAATAGGTCTGAAACTATTGCCCCCTTATCATTTGCCGATATTAAGTTTCCAATCGCAGTAAATTTGCTCTTTAATCGTTCTACATTTAACCCCGTCCGCTTTAGTATTTGAATCTCTTCATCTGAAACGGTTGATGGTAACAATATTCCATTATTATTCATGACTGTCATTGGGCCTATCAACCTGGTCCCCGCTATAGAAACATGAACTATTTCTTCAATATCCAAATATTCTTTTAGTTTCTTGGACTTGGTCTCTGCATACCCAAACGGCAGCAAAAGCGTTTTATCGTTGGTCCGAGTAAACAAACCCACGTTCGGACTTCTATAGACATCGTATTTGTGGATCACCAAATATTTGAACTCTCCATCATGTGAACATCATATGGTAATATTTCTCTTATGGTCGACTGAGATAAGAAATTATCTATTTAACCCTTTGGTTTACTTTTGTCTATAATAAAATTTCAGTTTCGCCAAAAATAAGAAGTGGACGGACCTTAATTAACCGGACATACAGGAGCTAAAGCCACATTCTATGCACATATTGCAACCTTCAGTAATAATCAATCTTGCACTACAAGATGGGCATGCTTCATATTCCATATAGTCATTTGGGGTTGTCGTCATGTTCATTTTTAACTTGGCTTGAGAAACGTTTACAGGGCTATCTGTTGGTTCTACTTGTTCGCTATCTCTAAAGACTTTTTCAACCTGTGTCATTACATAGTCTTGTTTAATGTTACCATGAATGTGGTCAACTACATAGGCACTTGGTTTCACTATGAACTTTTTCTCCTTATCATTTCCAGTGATATGTAATACCTGTTCATGTCTTGATCCATCCCTATACACCGTGACTCCCTTTAATCCCAACTCATGTGACAAAAGATAGGCAGCTTTTATGTCTTCAACTGTAACATCTGATGGCATGTTTATGGTCTTGGCAATTGCATTACTGATCCATTTCTGCCAGATTGCTTGAGCCATTAGATGATCGGTCCAATGCACATCAATTGCTGTGACAAAAATTTTCTGCAGCCATTCTGGAATTTCTGGCAGCCCTCTTACAGAGCCATAGTTGTTGGCAATCTTTGTCAGGATTTCATCATTGTAAAGTCCGTTTTCTTTCAGCATGTTTTCAAAAATCTTGTTTGTATAAAAGAACCTCCCTACAGTAACTCTTTTCTCAAAAACAAGTGCAAAAACTGGCTCTACACCGTTCGAAGTGTCGGCTATCATTGAGAGGGTCCCAGTAGGTGCTATTGTACTAGTCCATGAATTTCTAATTCCATACTTTTCTATCTTCTCAACCAGTGAATCCCAATCATATGAGTGATATCGCTTTGGAATTTCATAATATCCTGCCACAGGTATCATTTTTCCTTCAACATAATCTGTCTGATTGAACAATGGAAATGGCCCTCTGGCCTTAGCAATTGCAACACTTTCTTCCATACTATAGTATGAAAGTGCCTCTGCTACCCTGTTCATAAAGTCGTAACCTTCTTTTGAATTGTATGGTATTCCCAAGGTAAACAATAGATCTGCAATTCCCATTATTCCTAGTCCAATTCTCCTTGTTAATTTTGTATTAAGCTCAATTTCTTCCACAGGGTACTTGTTCATGTCAATGACATTGTCTAGCAATCTGGTTGAAAGACGAATTGCCTGCTCATAACGTTGCCAATCAAATTCATATTTTCCATCAACATTTCTTTTAACAAAATTTGCTAAATTAATGGAACCTAAATTGCATGACTCATATGGATAAAGTGATTGCTCGCCACAAGGGTTTGTTGCCCTAAGTGGTCCTTCTTTTACTTTAATGCAGGGGTTGTACTTGTTGATATTATCAAAGAATATTACACCGGGTTCAGCACTCTTCCAGGCACTAAATGTTATTAGATCTAAGAGTTGGTGTGAATCAATTTGTTTAATTGGTTCTTGGGTTGTAGGATTTTTAAGAGTGTATTTGTGATTATTCTCGTTAATTATTGATTCCCAAAAGTCACTCCAAATTCCAACACTTACATTAAAGTTCTCAAAGACACCTGGTTTCGTTTTGGCTGTTACGAATTTTTCTATATCAGGATGCCACGATTCCATTATTCCCATATTTGCACCCCTTCTTTTTCCACCCTGTTTTACCACATCAGTAATCGTATCTATAATTCTCATGAAGGAGATCGGTCCCGAAGCCACGCCTGAAGTTGAAGCCACAATATCTCCTTCGGGGCGAAGATTTGAATAGTTAATACCAACTCCTCCACCGGATTTGAATATCATTGCAGCATCTGTCGAAGATTTCATTATTCCTGACATATCGTCTTTCATATCTAATACGAAGCAAGCTGAAAGCTGGCCAAGTTTTGCTCCAGCATTCATTAGGGTAGGTGTATTTGGTAGAAAGTCCTTTGATACCATCAAGTTATAATATTCAATAATCCGGTCGGAATATTTCGACAATTGACCCTCAGCAATATGTCGCAAAAGATCTTTAAAGCTAATTTTCATGTGTCCGCTTTTTGCCAAGACAATGTAGTGTCTAATCATTGATTCAAAGTGAAATTTGTTAAAGTAGTGAGTTCCAATCTTTAGTTTCAAGTCAAAATCGTCTAATTTCTTATAGTATTCTTCAGCTTCCGTGATATTTTGGACCACTACGTCATTACTTGAATATATTTCAGAGTCATGAAGCATATCAGGGATTGTTACAAGAATTGCGACTCGTTCAAAAAGTGATCTTGGATCCTCAACAATTTCATTATTATTGTCCCTTAACAAATAGCGTGAAGCTAGCACCCTGAGTGAATTGACGTCAAACGCCTTGTCCACTTCGTCCAAATCTTTCTTGTTCAGGATCTTCTTCTTTTCATCTCTAACCTTGCGTCTTTCATGCCTGTATAGTATGTAGGCTTTTGCAGTCTCTGAAAGACCCTCTTCAATCAAAATAGATTCCACCATATCCTGCACATCTTCAACGCTAGGAACCCTGTTGGTATCTAAAATAGAAAATTGTTGGTCCATTTTTTGAACAACTTTTTCTGATAATCTTTCAGCAAGCTTGTAGTCAGCTTTCCCTGCTGCCATTAATGCTCGGTAGATGGCATTAGAAATCTTTGAATTATTAAAATCAACCAGTCCTTTATCCCTCTTCCTAATTTGCGCGATTGGTTTTTTGTTTGAGTTTGAAGAATTATCAATTTCGGTAATTTCCTTTGCCATAACGCATTATACAGCTAGACCCTAGCTTAAAAATATTATTTTACTAAATAATAATACAATCAAGGTTTAAACTATTTGATTCGATGTGATTATATTTATCTGATATTCCGAAAAGACAAAATTGAGAAAACCTCGAAATAAATAATGTGTCACAGCTCCGACTTGTCTTGTCCGTAAGTTATTTCATCTAAAAGATCATGCTTGGAAGGCACATAATCTAGTTGATTTACACATTTTGGGAACAGTGGACGATTTTTGAGCAATCTCCATGCCAGCTTACTTCTATTATTTTTCCTACCCCGCTGTCTTGCAAAAAAAATAAAGCTAAGTTCCAGCTCAGAAAGAAATCGTAGTGTGCCCTCACAATGTGGCCGTAAACTTGACTTCAGAATTACTGTTTTGTAGCTACGCAAAATTAGTGGAGCCGCAGCTTTGACACACTTCAGAGGAAGCTGGCGTTCTTGTACCGCACGAGTCACAAATTTTGCTTCTGTAGACTGGTC
The DNA here is from genome assembly GCA_036379735.1 of Nitrososphaeraceae archaeon. Classification (GTDB taxonomy): domain Archaea; phylum Thermoproteota; class Nitrososphaeria; order Nitrososphaerales; family Nitrososphaeraceae; genus TA-21. The sequence continues at coordinate 16,608 of DASVGC010000074.1, read as the reverse complement.
TGAAGAAATTAAGATCTAATGACTTGATAATGCAATCTTTCATTTCACTGTCCGTAAGATCACTAATGTCTACAGAGACTGAAACTCCACCATTTACCAATTTATCAATCAAGTTACTTGATTCTATTATGGGACCAGTATTCGAAAGTAGATCTCTGCCGTTTATGAGAAGGCCCTGGGAGTATGACTTTATCATCGTATCATCACCAGATTGATCATACATATTCCCATATTTTTCTGAGTCAAGTGAAGCTAATCTAGTGCTGCTGTCATCCGTTATCATGGCGATTCGTATCGATTCATCTCCTGCTAACTTTCCTTGGTCTGAAGCTACTTCGACTGCTGTATGCAACACTTTTTGGATAATGTCTTCTCCATCGAATTCATGTCCCAGTATATTGTATACTGACTCTCTTACTCCGGTCAAATTAATTACAAGATTCATCCTGCTCAATTGCATCATTTGTGTAATATTTGCAGTTATTGGAAGCATTTCCCTTCTTATCATTTCCAGAATAGAGTTCTTTCTTGCCAACAATGCGGAGATAGCCGGTTTAATCATCAATGCCAGTCTAGCTCTGAAATAAGTTTCATCCTTATTGGATTGATAGGCTAGTCGCGGTAGGTTAATAGCTAACGAGTGTAGACTTACAACTGAACTTGATTTTTCATCAGATTGAGTTTTTACTACTCCTAGATGACTCCTGTAGTTCTTGGACACTGACAAAATACCTCCATGTTTGATGATATCTCCAATCAAATCTGCGTTTGCCTTAAGTGATTCTTGTTCATTACCAACCAAAGATATCGCTATGGTGGGCAGAGGTGTATGCTCCAAATATCGCAAATAAGCCGTCAGCACGGGTCTAGTAATTGATGCGCCTTCAGTTGTAATAGGAAATGTAATAACGGGAAAACCTGATAAAGAATACGACCTGGATATTGATGATGAAATAAATGCCCTGGTAAAAGCCGATTCTATCTCTTCATCTTTTCCCTGTATTTTATTTGAAATGGCAGAAACAAAATTATCGAGTATGACCTCTCCAGAAGTTTCCCTGCTTAAGACCGAAATCAACACGGGCAAAACTGCAGTGATATCGTCTAGCGTCTGAATTGGTTTCACCCTTGAAACATTCAAGTATTTTCCTTTAAAGTTTAAGCCATTTTCAATGATATTCCTTGTGTCAATAAATACTGTATCTGGCATAAGGTTCCAAAGTCCAGTGTTGGAAATGTTCAGTTCACCGGCGAGATGCATATCGGTTATGTCTTTGGGTAACATGTTGAACAACAAGTTTTCGGAAAAAACAGCAAGTGATGTTTCCGACAAAATACCTTCTACTCCATTCTTGCTTAATGAAGTGTTGTTAAACATCTCGGAGATATCAGATCCAGGAATACCCAATCTGGCCAATTTTGATCTAAATTCCTCGTAACCATGCTCAATTAAGATTGAATTAACCGTCTCTCGAATAAGCGAGGACGTAAGATATACAGTTTGGAATTTGTAAACCTTGTTTTCTACCTCCTCAGTAATCTTGTGAGCCTGTTCAAGAGGCATGTTAGCTTCCCTAACTAATGATTGAGTTATTCTGTTTGAATTAAATTCCTCAATTGAATGTCTAGAAGTTCGTACATACATTTTTCCACTTTCAATAATGGATCTCTCTTCGATTTGTCTTGCTAGGCTCAGCACTAATTTTCCAAGATTGGTAATAGTATACCTTCTTTCTGCTTTATTTAATGCCACAAGAGATTGCCTCAAAAGCTTCCTTAAATGGTAAGCAAATTTACCAGATTCTTTTTTGGATTTAAAACCAGCCAACGATTTCAATTCTGAATAAGTTAGCGGACCTTTGGAATTTAGTATGCGGAGTATGTCGATTCTGTTCGGACTGGCCATTACGGAGAAAATCATCCTGACTCTTTTTGCCGCTTGTAGAATTCCAGTAGGTTTAGATTCAGATTGACTTATTAGATCATGGCTCGCCTCTATCTCCATCTCACCCGATATTATCTTGAGATAATTTAAAATTGGGTCGTAAATAGTTATTGACTAACGGTACAAAACAATTTACCTATGATGCATTAGAAAAGTTCAAGCTAAATCATTACTTCGTTTTCCTCTAATAAGGAATCATATTCATTATTGTTTTTCACAACTTTGATTGTGGCAGGTATGTCGGGTAACTTTTGTCTCGTCTCTTCCTCAACGCTCTGTTCGACTTCACTCAAAATTCTTAACGCTTCTTCATCTACATGCATTGGTATTTTTACTTCTGGATTAACTTTGTAATTCAGAATTTCTGATGAAGCGTTCGTAACATCATTCAATACTTCATGTGCTGTGGGTATTACCATTGAAATATCTTTCTCAATATCTTTTATCAAGTCAATTGTTGGATTTATTGTATCCATTATTACAGTAAATTCGCCTATGATAGTTGAACGCAAAGCTACGACCTCAAGAGACATTATCATGTTTCTTGTCGTTTGATGTACACGATGAATATTGACAAGTTCACTTGCTAATGCCTTTGCTCGTATATTGTTACCCCCTTTGATGTTTTCCACAATTTGTTTTCTAAAGTGAGTATCCATTACCTCAAATTTCTTTGAGAGCTTGTTCAACTTTGTAATTTGATTACTAATAACCTGAGCAGCATTAGACAGATCGTTTTGAAGCTGGGTATGATGCTGCATCAAAGAGAATATTATTTTGCATGAATGTAAAAATAATTGTCAGTGTCTGTCGACAAAAGAGTAACATAAAGCTAAGCTAACAAATTTCTAGTATATGGACAAATCAAACTTGAGAAAAACAAGAGCAGGAAAAAAACTCAGAATAGCTGACTTGATGAAAGAAAAATTTAGTCTCCTTGTTTTTCTAAAGTCAGTCCATGTTTGGCATCAAATCCCTTGACCTTCACAGTAGAGCCTATGGGAAGATCTGCAGGCGTCTTTATTCCAGGTAGAAATCCTGATGCGGAGATAGGAGCATCCTGGAGCTTGAAGACTACCCAAGCATAGGAGTTTATGTCCTCGAATCCCTCAGGAGCTACAGCCTGAATTGTATGAGTTACCACTGTTCCAATTCCAGGAAGCTCAACATATTCGAAATCGCTTTTGGAACATCCGCTACAATAGTACATTGTCTCAAGCATTATCTTTCCGCAATTTTTACACTTGTTTGCTAGTATCTTTCCATTATTTGCTGTTTGGATAAATCTTTCGTGGGTACTAGAATTTTTTTCCACCTAAATACACCAAGATTATACTTTTTGAAAGACATGAACTGCTGCGCTTGCACCAGTCGCACCGAAATTATGCGTAAGGGCTATTTCGGCATCCTTTACGGTTCGCTCTCCAGCCATGCCAGTAAATTGTTCATAAACTTCCACAACTTGTCCTACACCAGTAGCTCCAATAGGGTGTCCTTTAGATTTTAGTCCTCCCGACGGATTAATTGGGATCTCCCCTGTTCTTTTAGTAATTCCTTCTCTAGCTGCTACTCCACCTGTCCCCTTCTTGAAGAATCCCAAGTCTTCAATGTCAATTATCTCTGCAATTGTAAAGCAATCGTGGACTTCTGCGAAATCAATATCCTTTGGTGTTACTCCTGCCATCTTGTAAGCTTGATTTGCTGCAATAATTGTACTTGGAATGGTTGTGATATCTTCTCGTGATTGAACAGCCGCAGGTGATCCACCTCTGCCAGAACCAATAACTTTTACATAGTTGTTACCAACCTTTTTGGCAAATTCCTCAGTACATAAAATTACTGCTGATGCACCGTCAGAAAATGGACAACAATCATAGATCTTTAGTGGAGATGCTACAACAGGTGAGTTCAACACATCTTCCACTGTTATGCTCTTTCTGATGTGTGCTTTTGGATTTAGCAATCCGTTTTCATGATTCTTGATTGCAACATATGCCAAGTCCTCCTCAGTTGCTTTATATTCATTTAGATATGCCCTGGCAATTGAGGCAAACAATCCTGGAAAGGAAGCGCCATTACCACCCTCATAAAAGAAGTCTGAACAATAGGAAAATAGTGTGGTACTCAAAGTAGTTCCAGTATGGGTTACCTTTTCTACACCAACTGCCAATACACAATCATAAAAACCCGCAGCAACGTTTGCATAGGCCTCTCTAAACATTACAGAACCTGAGCCGCAAGCGGACTCTATTGTTAATCCGGGGACATGAGGAATGCCAAGGTTGCTCATAAGTACTGGTGCCATGTGTACTTGTTTGTCAGCAACACCAAATACATTTGAGATATAACCTGCTTGAATGTCCTTTGGAGTAATTCCAGCAGAGTCAATAGCATTTTTTGCCGCGTCGAGTCCCAGCTCAATGATACTTTGGCTTAGTTTACCATATTTTGTACTTCCAGCTCCCAGAACGCATACATTATTTACCATTTATATGAAAAATATTATTTCGAGAATATAAAAATGTTCGAGTAAGTCTTGCACCATGATTAGTTCCTAGAGATCCGAGAAATGTGTGGTTGAAATCAGCACTCTACTACTTCATATGGACCCAAAATCTAAATTATTATTCTTTTTAGAATATTTTAGTTGTCAGCAGATAATATTTCGGCGCCACAAGATTATCAACTTGTAATTTGCGAAAAACCACTGGCGGCCAGGAGGATATCTCAAGTCTTGGGATCTAAAAATATTGTAGAGAAAAGACATTCTCTTGGAATAGTTGTTTTTGAAATTACTTCTGACAAGAATCAACGATTTATTGTATGTTCGGCACTTGGTCATATGTACAGCTTAGTACCAAAGGAGAAAAATAGAAAAAAATATCCAATCTATGAAACACAATGGTCTCCTAGACCATCGAGTATGGTGAGCGAAAAAAAGAGAATTTTAGAGACTTTGAAAGTGATATCAAGGATTTCTGAAGGTGCCTCAGGATTCATACATGCATGTGATTACGATCTTGAAGGCGAGCTAATCGGTTACAACATACTTGAATATGCTTGCAACCACAAATATGAAAAGTCATGCAGGGCAAAATTTTCTTCACTTACAGATTCAGAAATAGATCAATCTTTTAATAATTTACAACGAACCGACATTAGGATAGCTGAAGCTGGTAAAGCAAGACATCTTGTAGATTTTATCTTTGGAATTAATCTATCAAGAGCATTGGTTAATTGTTTGAGTGTTGCTAAACAAGATAACAAATATCATAATCTGAGCATTGGAAGAGTTCAAGGTCCTACTTTGGGATTTATAGTAGATAAAGAGAAAAAGATTAGGAAACATATCCCCGATCCTGTGTGGCATATAAGTGCAAAATTTCAAAAAAATGATTATACTTTCCAAGCCTATCTGAGCACTGCGGTACACAGATTTTCAGATATGCAAAAAATACTAGATAAATGTAGAAATGAAAAAGGCGTGATTAAGACGATAATTATCCAGAACAAGAAAGTCAGTCCCCCAACACCATTCAATTTGAGCGATTTGCAAAAAGAAGCTTTTCGAATTTTCAAACTATCTCCGTCCGTAACCCTGTCCATTGCGGAGTCTCTTTATTTAGCAGCACTAATTTCATATCCACGCACATCAAGTAAAAAACTTCCTTCTTCCATTGGATTCAAAAGAATTCTAGATTTATTAAGCGAAAATTATTCTGATGTGGATAAAAACATCACACAAGAATTATTGATGAAAAAAGATTTAGTTCCCTACCAAGGTATCGAAGAAGATCCAGCTCATCCAGCCATTTATCCCACAGGAATAAAACACAAGAAATTAACGTCCCTCCAGAATATAATTCTAGATTTAATTATCAAGAGATTTTTGGCTACTTTTGGTGACACTGCTGTAACTAATTTTATCCATGTTACTATTGATATAAAAGGGCATGATTTTGTTGCTAAAGGAAATACAATTTTAGATGATGGTTGGATCCCAATTTATGAGCCATATTTTAGTATCAAAGAAACGAATTTGCCCCAGCTTATCAAGGGTGATCCTGTACAAGTAAATGAAGTTACTGCAATCGAGGATTTTACCAAACCGCTTCCAAGATACAATCAGGCAACTTTATTAGACAAAATGGAATCAGAAGGGATTGGAACAAAATCTACCAGGGCTGAAACAATCAATTTGCTAATAAAACGCAAGTATATTATTCAAGACAAGATTGGATTAGAACCTACTGAATTGGGGTTTACGATTCTTGAAACTATGAAAAAATTTATTCCAGATATTGTTTCAACAAAACTAACCGCTTTTTTGGAATCCAGTATTAAAAGTGTAGAAGAAGGAGAACTTGATATGATTAATCTTCGGAAATATTTAGAAAGTTCCTTAATGAATCCTCTAAACAAGATCAAAATAAATGAAATGGCTATTGGTAGTGACATAAAAAATGTACTTGCTACTACGGAAGATAAAAGGTCATTTGGTATATGTCCAAAATGTCACGTAGGAAATATGGTCTTAATCAAGAGTAATAAAACCAATAAACGATTTCTAGCCTGCTCTGGATTTAGGATAACTGGTTGTAAGACAATCGCCTTAGTCCCTCAATTTGGCTTGATTAAAAAAAGTAAAATCGTTTGTACTTGCGGATGGCCAATCTTAAGTGTGATCTTCAAAAGAAAAAGTGCTTTGAAAATATGTGTAAATAGAAGTTGCCGAGAAAATAGACCTAACAAGATGGGCAGTCATCACAATTTGGATCCGAATACATCAATATAATTTCGGTATACATCAGTTCTTCTATTCAACAAAAGTGGAAGTGTTCTTCTTGTGGTATCTATTTTTGAGCTATCAATATCCACAATTTCAATTCCTTCCCGATTTTCCATGTCTACCATTGTGGCACCAAATGGATCAACTACCATACTATGTCCACAATAAATATTACCAACCTGATTCGGCGCTAGCACATAGACACCGTTTTCTATTGCTCTTGCTCTAACCATAATTTCCCAGTGTTCTTTCTTCATAAATCCAGCTACCCAGGCTGATGGTGACACCAGTACATTAGCCCCATTGACCGTTAGAATTCGGGAAATCTCTGGAAATCGCATGTCATAACATATAAGCAATCCCAGATTTCCAATTGATGTTTTGGTCGGTTTTTCGATAGTACTTCCTGCTAGTAACTTTTTAGATTCCTTGAATCCTAACGCATCATAGAGATGGACTTTTCTATAAATGGATTGTATTTTTCCAAGTTCATTGATTATTACACCTGTATCAAAAACCTTATGATTCTTGTCGTTGGTATTGGTAATTTCATATATTGTTGCAATTACATTTATTTTGTTTTGTTTTGCCGAATCTGACAACGTTGATACGAATTTGCCAGTGATTTTCTCTGCAATTTTGTGCAATGATTCTAACTTTTGTTCAGATGGAGAATATGCCATTTGAAATTCAGGAAAGCAAATTATTCGTGCATTTTTATTGGCTGCTTCATTTATTAATTTTACAGAGTAATTCAAATTTTGTTCTTTGTCTACTGAAGATTTCATTTGAACAATAGCGGCCTTAAATTTTCTTTTCAGCGAGATCACCATTAATTAAATGTATAATTCTTAATTGAGAAAATAACGCACAAAATGATCAATCCTTCTCCGCGGAATACGCTTGTTTCTTGTGCGAATATCCCCTTTCTTCCAAGAAATCCCAATTTTTGCCACATATCACACAGGTAATCCTTTTTTCATTTTTAAATAATTCCAGCTCATAATGACTGCATCGAATTTGATATTCCTTCTTCATAGAATCCATTTCCCTTAAGGTGTCTATGTGTCTAACAGAATTTTCCGTCATATACTGAAATACTGGATTTGATTACTTTTATCTTTCTTTTGATTATCAGATCTAAACAAATCTAATTTTCTCTAAGATAACAGGAATCAAATTACCTTTGAAGTAGAGAAAATTTGATAAGTATGGTTAGAAAAAATATCTTATGAATAAATGTCCCATATGCGGATGTACACGGCATAGGCTTTTTGGCTGTGGAAATCATTGGTTAAGACACAAAAGATCAAACGATGGATCGTGTGAACAAAAGTAGTTTTAATTTATTTTATTTCATATAACGCTATTGATAGTTTTAATGCTATAGTATCATCTGTTTTTTCAGCCAGTGGCAGGATGTACTTTTGCGTCTCTTCCTTATATCGAAGTGCTTTTTCCTTCTTAATGTCATTTTTCAAGAAACGAGCATTGTCTAAACGGTCAGCTAGCTTGATGAATCTAGGCATCTTTGGACCTTTCGAAATATTGTCAAAATAATTGAAAAGTAATTTTTCTCTGTTTTCTTCATTTGTTTTTGGTTCCGTCAGGATCCTAACCGTATCATAGATGTTATCACCAAAATTTGATCTCAAATCTTCAACTACTGGACTATTCTCTTTGCTTTTTTCAATGGCGTCATGTAGAATTGCTGCACAGATTGTATCTACGTCATGAACTTTCAATTCGTCAGATAAGATGAGAGCAACCTTCATGGCATGGTTGATGTAAGGTTCGTGACTTTCATTTCTAAATATACCAGAATAAGCACTTGCAGCAAAGCTAAAGGCTTTGGTAATCTTCACAACGTCGTTAAGGTTATCCCCAAATGGTTGAATTAACCTGGAAAAAGCTATCTTTGTAAAATTATTTAAATTCCATTGCATTTTAACTCAACTAGATAACAAATCAATTATTTTTAAATAGTTTCTGAAGTTTGCTAAATTTGAATCTAGTCCATTCTTATTCTTCTGTTTAATGTACTCAATATTGAATATGAGCAGGACTCAAACGAATGAACTTGAGTGGTATTTCAGGGACTTTTTATTCAGAAGCCATAACAAAGGAATATTACAACTTGAAATAAAAAGTATCCCGTTTAACATTATTGAAACTTATCTTAGATATAGAAATGAAGAGTCTGGCCATATTTCTTCGGTTTTAGAAATAGTTCTGGAAAATCTAGTATCGTCTAGACTTGTAGAACGTCGAGATGATTTTATAGGCATCAAGGATGGCATTTCTCGCTTACAATGTGATAAGTGCTATTACATTTGTTATCTTGGAAATTTAGAAGCAAAATCATGTTTGAGATGTCAAAGTAACGAATTGAGTACGTTCCCAAAAAAACGTTGAATCTGATTAGCTCGTGGCGTTAGAACATGAAATGATAGAAAATGAAATTGAGTTTGGTTGAAGCGGTTATTGAAACTCATATATAGAACTTTAGGAAACATTCCTAGTTGAAAAAATGTCTGCTTTAACCATAAGAAAGTTTTATGAAGAAATACTTCAGTTCGTAGGAAAAAAAGTTATGATAGAGACATCTTATGACAAGAATTATAGTGGAACTTTAAGCGCTATCGACGAAAAATTGGATATCGTTCTTGAAAATTTAGAAGGTCAAGGAATACTGAGAATTATCATAAATGGAACCTTTGTTAAAGAAATAAAGCTCTTGGAAAAGCCTTTTGATCTTAAGGGTCTTGCAGATCGTTTATCAAGAGTATTTCCAGGGCTAGTAAAAATCAGAGATGACGTCCATGCAATAATTGTGATGGACAAAATTAAGGTAACTGAACATGGGATAGAAGAAGGCTCCGGATTGGCAGCTGACAGGGTAAAGTCAATCTATGAAGAATTCATGAGGGAGTTCAAGAGGTAGATTTGTTATTTGAGGTCAGGTATTCTGACCTTGCGGGGAGAATAGGAAAAATCAAAACCCCTAGTGGGACTTTTGAAACACCTGCCTTTATACCTGTTATCCACCCTGTTTCACAATCTGTAGAAATAGATTTTTTAAAGAAATTGGGTTTTGAGGCTGTTATTACAAATGCGTATATCACATTGAAAAAATATGGTGATCTTGCAAGAGAAAGGGGTATTCACAAAATAATAAATTTTGATGGTCCGATAATGACAGATTCGGGTGGCTACCAAGTGCTGGAATATGGTTCTATTGAACCTGAGCCATCGTACATCGCTCAATTTGAAAATGATATTAAAAGCGATATTTGTGTACCTCTTGACAAACCAACTGGATATGGTCTGAGGTACGATGTGGCTGAAAGGTATGTTAACGAGACTATAAAAAACTCCCAAGAAACTTTGAATCTAATCAAGAGTAACAACGAGAGAAACTCTGTATGGGTTGGTCCTGTGCAGGGTGCAGAACATCTCGATTTGGTAAAAAGGTCCGCAGGACAACTTGATGAAATGGGATATGAGATGATGGCTCTTGGTAGTCCAGTGCAATTGCTAGAATCGTATGAATTTGCTATTTTGGCGGACATGATAGCCGCTCTTAAATCAAAGGTTATGTCCAAACCCATTCATCTCTTCGGAGCAGGGCACCCGTTAACGATACCATTAGCAGTAGCTCTAGGTTGTGATACTTTTGACTCCGCATCCTATATGCTGTATGCCAGAGATAACAGGTATATGCATGCGAGTGGCACTTCAAGATTGGATAAACTCTCATATCTTTCATGTCAATGCCCCATCTGCGTCAACATGACAGTAAGGGAATTTGTTGAGCTCGAATATAAGGAAAGAACTGACAAATTGGCAAAACATAATCTCTATGTGTTGAGAGCCGAAGTATTGTCTGTGAAACAAGCTATCATGGAAGGAAGATTGTGGGAGTATGTTGGACAGAAGGCACGCGCCCATCCCAAATTAATGGAGGCTTTTAAATTATTTCTTGATTACAAGTATTTAGAGGATGGCACCCCCATGTTCAAGAAAAAAGCGATATTCTTTATGGAATCAATCGATCAGCATCGACCAGAGGCCACTAGGGTAAGAAATATTTTTGATTCATTTAGAACTAATAAGAAAAAAATAATTTTATTTCCCGACACACAGGTATCTCCATTTTATTCCTCTCGCGAGTATCATAAATTATCCTGTAAATTTTCAGACTATCAGATTTGTGCTTATAATCCATTTATTGGTATCATCCCAGCGGAAATTTCAGATATCTATCCTGCCGCACATAACCTTATTTCAACGAAAATATTTAACAAAAATAATGCCAAGGACTATCCTACTTTTGTCAATTCCTTTGAGAAATTTCTATCACATAATTATTTTGAAGATATTATTATAGTTGCCAATGAATTCATGCAAGAAGTAATTCATGACACCAGTATAGACCGTAAGAATCTGAGAATCATTGAACATAACGATGATTTGATTGATGTGATAGAACAGATTTAACCGCCAAATTCCTCCAGACGGGCAACTCATCTTTGGTTTTAGTTCTTGCTTAAATATGAGATACAAATATGATAATATAAAATTGGGAATTGATTATGAGTTCATTTATAATTTTAGTGAGGAGTTATTAGATCTCGACAGTTCCCTTCGGTGGATTGGTATTTCAAACAAGTATGGCGTCTTGATTAATGTGGAACAGCGTGAAGGGTTGAAACCATTAATGACAGAGGAGGAAAGCGAGGAATATGCAGCAGCCGCAGTGTCAAGATACAGAACAAGGGTTAAGTTTCAATCAAAAATTGGAAAACTAAATTACGCTGTTGGAAGGTATGAAAACGTAACTAGGATTACCGTTCCCATAAGTAATGACTATTTTCTCCTACTAACAATCGATAAGGAGAAAAACTATGATGATCTTATCAATAAGATGATTGTTCCATTTATTGCCAAGAACAGGAACAAATTTCATTTTGAGGATATAAGTGATTAATCCTATTAAAATCCTCTTTGTATAAAAAACTCTAAAAATTAGGGTTTAATTTCATCTACAAAGCTCTTGTAAATTGATAGAGCATCGTCCTCGTTCTTTGCTCCAACAATTGTAGCAGCACCACTAGTCATGAAGCTTATTGAAAGATTGTCAGAGTTACTGCTCATGATAGTTAATCCTAATTCTCCTTTTGTCTTAATTACATATCCCAGTCGTTCCGCATTCTTTTCAATTCCGATAAGGTTTAGTGATGAAGAGATATGCGCAGGTGTAACAGTGTAAGTTCTTTTACCACGGTCACGACCGCAGAGCTCTTCAATTATCAATTGCTTTGTTTCAAGTTGATTAGTATCAATTCTTTTTGTTCCGCAAGAGGGACACTCTTCTTGTCTAAATACTGAAATCTTTTCTAATGACAGATCGTTAAGATCTACATACATGAGCTTATTTTCTAGTGTTGGTTTTTCTCCAAGAATTATCTTAACTGCCTCTGAAACCTGAATTCCACCAACCAGATACAGTATTGACGGATGAACCCCTTCGGTACTACATGTTGGCATATCATCCTCCGCTAATGCAGGAAAGATGCATCTAAGACACGCTGTTTTATTTGGAATTATAGTACATACTGAACCCAACATGCCTAAGGCTCCGGCGTAGATCAGAGGTATGTTCAGTTTAATGCACGCATCATTTAGTGCATATCTTGCATCTATACTATCTAATGCATCCACAACAATATCATAACCATCAATTATGCTTTCTGCAGTATATTTTGTAACAGAATTTGGAAGAGCTTCAATCTCTACACTCGAATTGATTTTTGTAAGTCTTTCTTTTGCAGCTTCAACCTTTACCTTACCTAAATCATTTTCTGTATAAAGATGCTGTCTGTGCAGGTTGGAAATCTCAATGATATCTCTGTCTACTATCTTTAGTTTTCCGACGCCCATGGCAGTAAGTTGTGTAACCACAGGATTACCGATACCTCCGACTCCAACAACGCATACTTTTGCTTTTCTAAGTTTTTCCAATCCTACGAATCCTATTTCTTCTAGCATTATCTGTCTAGAGTATCGTTGTAAATCCTCGTTCTTTAATTCGGAACCTCCTGCTACTGCTGGAAGAATATATATGGAATCACCACTGTTAAGTTTAGTTGCCATACCATCGCTACTAAACCGCATATTTTTACCGTTAATGTAAATGTTAATCAAAGATCGTGGTTTTCCGTTCAAATCCAGGACTTTACGTTTAAAATCTTCTCCCAGTTGTTCTGTTATTTTGGTAAATGCGTCCTGCAAATCTGTGGCGTCTAATGGAATCTTCTTTTCTCCAGTACCCTTCGTAAGAACAGATGGAATTATAAATTCAATATTTGTCATTTTTTACTCATTATCTCCTATGTTATCATTGCCGACACAGTTTGTACATCTGGTTTGACTATGTCAAGTTTGGGTAATGAACTCATAATTGCTTCTGTAGACTTTAATCCATTGCCAGTAACATAACATACTACTTTTTCATCTCGTTCTATAAATCCATCATCAACCAGTTTCTTCAGCACAGCAATAGAGACACCACCTGCAGGTTCAGTAAAAATACCTTCAGTTTTAGCTAGGGTGAGGATTCCTTCTACAATTTCGTTATCGTTGGCCTCTTCGGCAATTCCGCCGTATTGTTTCAATCTTCTCAACACATAAACGCCGTCACCAGGATCCCCAATTGCTAAACTTTTTGCTATGGTGTCCGGTCTTTCTACAGGAACAATTTCTCCAGTTTTATTCTTAAAAGCATCAACTATTGGAGCACAGCCGTGTGGTTGTGCAGCTGTAACTTTGAGATTTGAAACGTCATCAATAAGTCCTAGTTCGTGTAACTCTTCAAATCCTTTACAAATTGCATTTAACATAGCACCACTACCAACGGGTATGATCAGATGATCTGGAACTTGCCAGTTCAGTTGTTCTGCTACTTCAAATGCCAAAGTCTTTGAACCCTCCACGTAGTAAGGTCTCATATTAATATTAACAATCCCTATGCCCTTTGAATCACCTATAATTGATGCAACCCTGTTGGCATCATCATATGTTCCATCAACTGCAACGAATTTAGCACCATAGGATAATGCCTGAGCAATCTTTACTTTTTCGATATCTGATGGTGCAAAAATATAGCACGGCAAATGTGCTTTAGCAGCATGCGCAGCTGTTGCCGAAGCTAGATTTCCAGTTGATGCACATCCTACTGCTTTCAGCTTGATTTCTCTGGATCTTGAAATTGCCACACCCGCGGGTCTGTCCTTGAAGGAAAAAGTTGGATTTACAGAATCGTTCTTTATGAACAAATTCTCAAGATTACCCATATGGGCCCCAAGCTCCTCAGCATGTTGTAGGGGAGTGAATCCAGCATGAATGTTTACGATACAATTCTTATCAGCAATTGGTAAGAGCTCAAAGTAGCGCCAATAGGTCTTATCTTGTCTAGATGCGAATGTGTCTTTGCTTAAATCCGCAGGGACATTATAAATAACATCGAGAGGACCAAAGCACTCCTCACATATGTACTTGAATACGGGAGTATATTCAGCACCACATTCCCTACATTTTAGAAATCGAATTGAACCCATGTATACTCAACTAACAATGATTTGTGTAGTAATAAATTTCACTAATAGTAATTTTAGTATTACTTAATTTTTTAACCACAAAATTTTATAATTAATAAACATGATTCAGATCAAAAATTACAACTATTCATAATACAGCATAATTTTTACAAGTTTATGAAAAATAACTTGTCAAATTTTATTAGGATACAGTTTATTGTGAAAACAAGTTCTATTTCCCGTATGACATGCAGGGTTTTTAGAGTCTACCAAATAGATAACGGAGTCGTGATCACAATCGACCAAAATATCTTTGACCTCTTGAACATTTCCAGATTCTTCTCCTTTCATCCAAAGTTTACTACGAGAAACGCTCCAGAACCAGGCATTGCCTGTTCTAACCGTATTTTCTATTGCAACTCTATTGGCATACGCGAGCATCAAAATATCTTTTGTCTTAATATCCTGAACTACCACCGGTATGAGTCCATCCCTCTTTACAAAATCTAATTTATCAATGAATTCATCATGAATCTTGACTAGCATTTGATCATAACCCAACGAGAGATTTACTTTGATACTGAATATAAGTCTAGTACTCAATAGGATTCAGTTGTCAATCTAGTTCTATGTGTCATTTCAAATCAATCAAGTATTACTGCTGAAGAATAAAAAAAAGCCGTAGCAATACTTGGTAAAGTTACTATGGTTATCAATTGACTTTTATTGGTTGAGACCTATAGATACACAGAATTGATGCTGAATTAGTACTTTGGCCAGCATCTAATAGTACAGTCTAGAATTTTCCATGTAATTGAATTTGTCTTCAGACGTGATTATTGCTTTATGGCATTTTTCGCAGAGAAAGTATTCAGTACTTGCAGATAATTCCTTTCCACAAACGCTGCAAAATTTCTTCAATAGTTTCACATTCAAAAAACTAATCTATAAAGTATCCGCCTTTCAGCAACATATTCAATGTATGAAAGCATGAGATTAACTTACCTTACCTTATCTTATCTTATCTAGTCAAAATTTCATCTCGAATAAAAAGTCTGGAAATAAAAAAATCAGATTTTAATTTTTGTCTTCCCTTAACTTGTCGATCTTCATTTTAATAAGATCAAAGCCTTGTTGCCAAAATGAGGCTTTAGTGATATCAAATCCAGAATCTTTGAGCAAAGTTTCTGGTTTTTCAGATCCTCCAGCAGATAATATCTTGATGTACTCTGAAATAAAGGATTTGCCTTCTTCTCTGAACTGCTGATATAGCGAAAGGACAAGTAAGTTTCCAAACGAATACGCATAGCAATAGAAAGGGGTATGGTAAAAATGTGGGATATAGAGCCATTCCCACCTAAAATCTTCTGAGATACGTACTGAATCTCCAAATTGGGTCTTCAAGTTTTTCATATACAAATCAGAGATCTCATCAATAGTAACGCCCTTTTCCACTATTTCATTATGTGCCTCGTTTTCAAAAATTGTAAAAAATGCCTGTCGCATTACTGTTGCATAAATGTCATCAATTTGCTCTGCTAAGAAAATCTTTTTCTTTTGCCTATTAAGCTTCGTGTATATTTCTTCATTAAGTAGCATCTCTCCAAAAACTGAGGCAGTTTCTGCCAATGGGAGAGGTGCGTGGGATACGAGGATTGGTTTATCGGATGCAAACATGCTATGTATCGCATGCCCAAATTCATGAGCCATTGTTGAAACATCTCTCATCATTCCATCAAAATTTAAGAGTACATAAGGAGTCCTTTTAGGAGAAACAGTATAACAAAACGCCCCTCCGGTTTTTCCATTCCTGATTTCAGAATCAATATGATTTTCTTTAAACAGGCTCTCCGTGTACTGGCCAAATCTTGGTTCAAAATTATGAAAAGTGTCCAGCACCAATCTAGTAGCATTCTTAAACGTAATTCTAGGTATATTCTTACTTGAAATGGGCGCATAGAGATCATAGCGTCTTAATTTCCTCATACCAATCAGTGATGCTTTTTCAATAAAATAGTCATGAAACAAGTGAGCATTTTCTTTACAAACTGATAAAAGAGTCTCTACGGTAGTATCATCTATATTATTATAAATATTTCTAACTGAAATAGGAGATTTAAATCCTCTGATGGAAATATTTTCATCTCGCCATTGAGTAACCAAGTTTTGGTAAATCTCTCCCAGTACCCCGCTATTTTTCTCGTAAGTTTTGAATAACGCTTTGTATGCAGTTTCCCTTTCGTATGCTTTTGAGCTCCTTACCAAGGAAAGCAATT
>DASVGC010000073.1:0-3782 GCA_036379735.1 Nitrososphaeraceae archaeon | reverse complement strand
TTTCTAGAAAAAGTATTGATAATAAAAGAAGCTGCTAGAGTAGAGTAAAGATGGCTTTAGAAAATATCAAACATGTTAGAAATAATGAATCCTTAGAATCAAACCCAGCTAATAAAGTGCAATGTACTCAATGTCAAAACTATACTCTTGTTTTAGACGTACTCTCAAGTGAATATGTTTGTAGTACATGTGGTTGTGTTTCTAACGAAAAAATTTATAATAACGATCTGTCCTATTTTGAGAAAGGAGAATACAAGGATAAATCTCGTATAGGGATGCCAGAATCATTAACAATCAGTCACAAGGGACTTTCTACCTTAATCGGACTAAATGACACTGATGGGCGAGGTAAAATGCTCGATCCCGTCCAAAAAGAAACGATTCAAAGATTAAGAACATGGAATAATAGATCTCAGCTGAATGATTCGATCTCAAGGAACTTGGATAAGGCCCTAAAGTACCTAAACAATTTTGGTGACAAACTCTATCTAAGTCCGGCAGTTATGGAAAATGCGGCCTACATTTATCGTAAAGCTGCAATACGAAAATTAGCTAAAGGAAGATCTACCGTTTCACTTGTTGCCGCTTCAATATACGCAGCTTGTAGAGAAATTTCAATACCAAAAACAATATCAGATATAGCCAATGTGTGTAATATTCCAAGCAAGGAAATAATGTCACATTACAAATTAATATTAAGAGAACTATCATTGAAGATACCGGTTATTCAAGGGATCGATTATGTGACATTAATTTCAAATAGATTAAAGCTTACAGAAAAAACTAAAAGGGAAGCTCTGAGAATTTACTCGCTTGTTCAACATAGCAGAATTTCAATAGGAAAAAATCCGCGCGCTTTTGCAGGAGCAATTATTTACATCGCTTCGCAGGATTGCAATGAATTCTTGCGCCAAGTTGAAGTATGCCAGATAGCAGATATTTCAACAGTTTCCCTAAGGAAAAGATGTAAGGAAATCAAGAACATTCTAGACGGCCAACAATAAAAAAGTACTACAATTCATTTTCTTTTTTCACTTATTTTATCCCAGTATCTTGCTCTGAATTTATTATTATATATAATACTATTTTTGGCATACAAACAAAGGGTTATAACATCTAATGATTCAGAACTCTTATCGAGAATTGGTTCCGGAGAGATGTTCTATTGTGGTCAGAGGTCGAATTTGTAATTTGCCTCCTTCACAAATCGTTTCTATATTGTCAGGCAATGAAGAGTATATGATCGGTCTAGTTTGTAGTGACCATATTTCGTTAATGAAATCCAAAGCAATATCGATGCAGAATTCTGGAACAATAAACAAGGGAGAAATAAAGTTTCAAGAGATAAAACCGGTGATGACGGACTGTGTGCTTAATCAAAGTAATAATGATAAAGCAGGTAATTGTGTTTAATAATAATATTCAAATGATTTTTTAGAGAAAATTTATTCAAACAATCAGCAATTTTTTCTTCTGGAACAAGAATGGAATAAATAAGTAGATTAAAATTTTATTCATATTATTGCAGTTGAATCTAGTCATTTAAGTTTCTATTTAATAGTTTCACTCCAGTTATATTGTATAACTTCAGTTATTGGGCAATGAAAAATAGAAGTAAGTACGGGGTCATAGCAGCAATATTGCGATCTGCAATTAGGGAAGAAACCAGGACAAAAATAATGTACAAGGCGATGCTAAGTAATGATCAGTGTAGAAACTATATTGATTCTCTTTTGAATTTTGGTCTCATAATGGAAAATAATAACGGAGCAAAAATGGTTTATAAAGTTACTAACAAAGGAACTACATTCCTAGATTACTATGAGCAAATGATGCATTTGTTACCAATATCATTAGAAGAAAATGCTGATGAAGAACCCTATGGCATGAAATTACAGAACATGATCTAATTGAATCCGAGGCACCGGGTCAACAACCTTAATCCCAAATAACGCTGAAGCAGGTGTAGAACACTTCAAGAAAAGTGTTCCACAAATTAGTATAAATTTTAGATGGATATCGGAGAACGAATAATATTTCTCACGAGCGTTATTCGAATTTAGAATCATAAATGAAAGTTCAAATTTCCTTTTGATGTACCTGCAATAATCATCAACATCAGAAGTTTTGGATATGAAATTATCCATAGAATTTGATTCAATCATGGCGATTATTTTTTCTTTAGTATCACTTCCTGAAATTGCCTTGTCTACGTGTTTGAAGAAAGTATTTTTCTCACCTGAATCCTTTTTAGAATACTTTTCTCGTAAATCAGTTTCATCCATCAAGTAAAGCTTTTTCTGACTTGTATTATTAGATTTAAACGTGTCTGATAATATAGTTCCTAGTGCAGAATCCAAAACTAGAGAATAATTCATTCTTGAAAAATTCTGTAAAAGATCATTCAAAAATAGAAATACTGTGTCATTTGATATTACATCTTGCTTCTCAATGGTTACCAAACCATTTTGTGGTAAAGGGGTTCCAACGTAACTATCAAGATCTTGATACCCTGATTGCAATATTTGTGAATGAGAATTCTTTTCTTTTGAATTAATGTCTATGTTCATGATTTTGAAATCTCTAGCATCATAACTATGAAAGCACTGCATGATTCTATCTTTCAAAGTAAAGAAATACACCGATCTTTTTATTGGAATCCCTCGCAATTTTTTGAGAAATAAACTCCTAGTTCGTAGGCCATCTATAAGTTCATAATTTAGTTCCACCACACCATCGACGATATTTTCTAGACTAGATTCTACTGATTCCTCTGTTGTAAAAATCAATTTTGCTTTTGCTCGTTCTCTCCAAGTCTGAAGCACTCTCTCATTGTTTAATCTGGCTTCCCGATCCATCAATGAAGCAACAGAATCCCAACTATCGATTATTATCACAGGGTTTTTGACGTCCATCAATTGATTTGTAACCCTCTCAAAGAGTGATTCAGGTTCATCCAATCGAGCATCTTCAAAAGCTGAGAGATTTTGCCCAACATCCGGACTGTCTATATCCCTACTTGGCTCCTTTACGAATTTTCTTAACCACGGATATTGTTCGAAGATTTGTTTTGGAGAAGCTCTGGTAGAAATATAGAAAAAATTGTTTTTTGCTTTTAATGAATGTAAAATAGTGAGAGAAAAAGTGGTTTTCCCCGATCCTGAAGGACCCTTGACAAGCAATGAATAGGTATCATTATTCATGAATTCTTTGAGTTCTGATGGAATATCAAGAAGATTGTGATTAGTTATGTTAACTTTATTGACCATATCTCTTCTTCATCGAATTGACAATACTCACACTTATAGATATTTAATAAATGTCCTAGATTCTTATCCTTGATTCTTACAAAATTATCGATTTTGTAAATTGATAACAATCGTCACAGCAATTCGAATCAATTACCTCAGAATAACATTATTAGTTTTTCTACTGCCTTTACCTTTTTTTATTCTTTATTGATTGTCTTCATTGCCCTGTTAGTACGAATATAAAATTTGGTACTTAGTAAAAGTCAAGACTTCAATACTTTAAAATAAAGTAATACTTCTGATTTTGAACATGGTTGTAATTGAGGCTGAAAATAATACTTCATCATTGAGAACCAAACTCCTAGTGAATTATGTCTTTACAGATCAAGTTTCATCCTTGTCTCTATCAGATATTACTAGTGACTTTGATCCCATCATAAGAGAGATAGTTGAATCAAAAGAATTTACAGCAAAGGAAGGCTCAATCAGTGTAATTCATAATACTGCAGGATCCGGAATTAAACGTATTTT
>DASVGC010000072.1:0-7098 GCA_036379735.1 Nitrososphaeraceae archaeon | reverse complement strand
TCAAAATTTTCAATGCGCCACTTAAAATCAGAGCCTAGGAGATCTACTGCTATTGTTTCATTAACATCGGCAGCTGTAGTAATTACAGGAGTTGAATTCAGGATATCTGCAATAGATTTGGTCAATGAGTTGGCTCCGCCCAGATGTCCGGAGAGAGCGCTTATTACAAAGTTTGCTTTATCATCTATAACTATAACTGCAGGATCTGTCTTTTTATCTTTCAACAGATTTGATATTAAACGGATTACGGCTCCCAACGAAAAAATGCAAATTATGCTTTCATATTCTTTGAAAATCTCTTCAATCATAATTTTTGTATTCTTTTCAAACCAGATAATCCCGTCAGAAGAATCCTTGTGTTTTGA
Source organism: Nitrososphaeraceae archaeon (assembly GCA_036379735.1). Taxonomy (GTDB): domain Archaea; phylum Thermoproteota; class Nitrososphaeria; order Nitrososphaerales; family Nitrososphaeraceae; genus TA-21. Next base: position 6,733 of record DASVGC010000072.1, on the reverse strand, counting down.
TTGCGCATAAATTGATGCAAGCGGAATTTTTTCTTTTATTCTTTTTGATATATTGATTCCATTTTTAGTAATACAGACAATAGCGAGCTTGCTGCTCATGCATTACTTTATAAAATTTATTCAAATAATATACTTTGTGCTAATATGTCATGTCAACTAACATAAAAATTCAAATATTGAATGAAACAACAGTAATACAGTATTCAATGACATTGACTTTTTTTTGTAAGAGGAATCGTCACACAGAATGTCCTGGTGAATGGCCAATGGGTGATTCTTGTGGCTCAGACCATGACTGCTCATTTGACGTGAAGATGTCAAAGTGCGAATGCTCATGTCATGTATGAGTATTTGAGTAGAGGTGGTGGAATACGATCCGCAGGGTTTGGGACTCGATTGGAATCTAAATCATAGAAAAGATCTTATCGGGGTCAGAAAATTATGGTTTTCGATCACTTCTATTTCAAACAGCCACCACATCATCATACCCCTAGTAGTTGATTATTAATCGATTTCATTAATTCTTTCGCTTTTCGCTTCATATCATCATTAACCTTGATTAGAACAAGTCCTTCTAATGGTTGACCATAGCAGACTAGGGAGTCGTTTGGTGCAAAATAACATGCAGGAAGCGTCAGCAAATCCTCCTCGCCAATAACCTGCAAAATTACGTATTTTTCACCTGTCAGGGCGTATCGTATTTTGTTAAATGCGTCCTTCGTAATGGTTCCTGCGGGATTAATACATGATATTTTGGTAAAATTCTTTGCTTCTAGTTCATTCATTCTATCATCTAAAAACGTATTTTTTTCTTGTCTCCTCTCAACACCGTCAATTACAGCCAAGTCAGGGTAAATATCAAAGGAAACAAGTCTTTCAGTAGAACGGTCACCTACTGTTATTATTTTATGCTTAAAACCCAAAAGTTCTTTTTTAATTTTATTTTTTGTGATATCATTATCTGGAATTAGCTTTCCTAGTGGCTTTTTAAGTCCTGCAAGAACTTCAGGTGGTATTGACACTTTGTTCTTTTGACTGTTCGTTTTCAGCTTTTTCCTGCTCCTGTAATTCTGAGGCAATAATACTTATTCTGCCAGCAACAGTACGAGCAATTTTGTCAAATATGACTGCCTGATTATTATTTGGTTCTGAAATCGTTACTGGATTACCGGTATCACTTCCTGACATTATTTGTTGATGAAGGGGTATTTCTCCAATGAAGGGAACATTAAACTGATCACTAACTTTCTGGCCTCCACCAGTACCAAAAATAGTGATTTTATTATTACAATGTTGACATTCCAGATAACTCATATTTTCTATTACTCCGATTATGGGGACATTCAATTTGTTAAACATTCCAACTGCCTTCACCGCCACATTCATTGCTACATCTTGTGGAGTGGTAACTATGATTATTCCGGTTATTGGTATTGTCTGTGCCAAAGTTAATGGTGCATCTCCAGTACCGGGTGGCAAGTCAATTATAAGGTAATCAAGATCGCCCCAATTTACATCCGTTAAAAACTGTTTTACGATTCCAGCCACAATAGGGCCTCTATAGATCCCTGCTTGTTGTGATTGTTCGTAAAAGAATCCCATTGAAATAACCTTTACTCCTTGAGTCAAAACGGGTTCTATTTTGTTATTAACCACTTCAGGTGCATTCTTGAGCCCTAGCATCAGTGGAATGCTCGGACCGTAAATATCAGCGTCCAGTAAACCTACCTTTGCGCCAGTCTTGGCTAATGTGAGAGCAAGATTGACAGATACTGTTGTTTTTCCTACTCCTCCTTTACCACTTGCAATCGCAAGAATATTTTTTACGCCAGGTAGCAATTCATCCATTGAAATCGAACGTCCTTCCATGACCCTAGCAGTTACCTTTAGATCTAGATCTTTAATTCCCAAGTCCATCATAGAATTACGGACGGACTCTTCTATCTCACTATTAAAAGGACAGGCTGGAGTAGTAAGCTCTAATGTAAATCCAACCTTTCCATCATTAATTGCAAGGTCTTTAATCATGCCCATCGAAACAATGTCTTTATGCAATTCTGGATCTTCAATTGTCTGTAATTTTGCCATGATTTGCTCTATTGAGACCATATGATCGTACACTTCCAAAGAATATTTAAATCATACAATATCATGCGCTCTGATACTGACCCAAGAAATAATGAAAAGGTTCATAAATTGATAATTTAAACAAATTGACAATAAGTAATGTTTGCCATAATACACATGGATGACGTTGTAAGGATCCCTCCCAGTATGATGAAAAAATCTCTCAATGAGACCACAATGGAAATTCTCAAGGAAAAATACGAGAGTATGATAAATCCAGAATTGGGTTACGTTATAATGATTATTGATGCTAAAACAAATAAAGTCGGAAAATTGGTTTCCGGTGACGGTGCCACCTTTCATAAAGTGTCATTTAAGGCTTTAACATTTTATCCTAAAATTCAAGAAATTGTTGAAGGAGAAATTGTCGAAATTACAGATTTTGGTGCATTTGTAAGAATAGGTCCAACTGACGCATTATTGCACCTTTCTCAAATAACTGATGATTATCTAAAAAGCGATGTCAAGCAAGGGGTAATAGTTGCTAATCAATCAGCCAAATCCCTTAAGATTGGATCAAAGCTGAGAGCAAGGGTTACGGCTATAAGTTTGGGAAAAGGTTCGGCAATGGGTAAAATAGGAATTACCTGCAGACAACCTTTTCTTGGTGCTCTAGAATGGATTGAAGAAGAGATTAAGAAAGCCAAAAACCCTGCCGCAGCTGCAAGTAATCAAAAAGAAAAGAAAGGGACAGTGCCAGCTTAATGGCGAAGGAACTTGCATGCAAGAAATGTAAGGCCATTACTATTGGAAAGGTGTGTCCTGTTTGCAAGTCGACCGAACTATCATCTGATTGGTCTGGTACAATAGTAATATTTGACTCAAAGAATTCTTTGGTTGCCTCAACACTTCAAATTTCTACTCCGCACAAATATGCATTAAAAGTAACTTGACCTCTAAGAAAAAATCAAAAGATCTAAATCAATATTTTAGTTTGCGAGAATCTCTAATCAGATTTCTCAGAGAAGATATAGCGACAGGTGATTTGACCAGTGAATATACAGTAGATAAGAATCTAGAATCCTCTTCGATTATTATTTGTAAATCTGAAAGTGCAGTTGTTGCAGGGCTTGAAGAAGCCAAAACAATTTTTGACATTTGTAAATGCGAATCCAAGGCTCTGGTCAAAGAGGGTACCGTTGTGAAAAAAGGTAGCAGGGTTTTGACCGTCAAAGGAAATACTAGATCTATTCTAAAATCTGAAAGAACCGCTTTGAATTTGATGATGCGTATGAGTGGGATTGCAACTGATACAAGGAAATATGTGGATATTGCAAAAGCAATCTCAAAAAACATAAAAATAACAGGTACTAGGAAAACTGCACCTGGCTTGATGTACTTTGATAAGAAATCAATTGAGTTGGGTGGTGGGCACGCGCATAGAAAAACACTGGATGAAATGATACTAATAAAGGATAATCATCTTGCAGTAACCAAATCCATAGAACAAGCTATTTCGATGGCCAGGCAAAAGGCTGGAAAGAATATCCTGATAGAATGTGAGGTTATCGATACAAAATCCTCGATAGAGGCAATTAAAAGTGGTGCTGATATCATCATGCTGGATAACTTTTCTCCTCAACGCGCAGAGAAAACTATTGCCTACTTGAAAAAAGCTGGTTTACGTAAAAAAATATTAATAGAAATTTCAGGTGGTGTAAATCTTTCGAATATCAAAGATTATGCACATGCTTTACCGGATATGATATCAGTAGGTTCCTTAACCCATTCCAGTAAATCAATTGATTTTTCGATGGAAATGGAAAATAATTAATTTGTCAATTAATTATCAGCTATTACTATCAAAGACGTACCACTAAAGATATCAATCGCATTTTTGATTAGGATATCATTAACATACGTTCTATAGCAATCCTGGCCTTATCTGCAATTTGCTTTGAAACCTTGACTTCATATTGTTTATGTACAAGTGAATCCACTACTTTTTCAATTGTTATCTGTTTCATGTATTTGCAGACAGCATTTTCCTTAACTGGTATAAACAACTTGTCTGGGTTTTCTTTTTTCATTCTATACATAATACCTGTTTCGGTAGCAACAACAAATTGATTGTTTTCTGATTTTCTAGCATGCTGCATCATCCCTTCGGTAGAAAGTATATGCGCTTTCTTAGTTATGTCACCAGAGGCCAGACCGTACAGAGTTGATGAGGTACAACCACATTCAGGATGAATCATGAATTCTGCATTATTGTATTTTTGAAAAATATTATTAATGTCAGCTGCAGTGATACCCGCATGAACATGACATTCTCCTGGCCATACAAACAAATTCTTTCTACCGGTGACCTGACCAACATATGAACCTAAGAACATGTCAGGCAAGAATAAGATTTCAGTCTCACGTGGAATGCTGTTTACAACTTTTACAGCATTGGATGAAGTGCAACAATAGTCAGAGAGGGCTTTTACTTCTGCACTGGTATTTACGTAGCTAACAACGACAGCATTGGGATGTTCTTCTTTCCATTTCCTTAATTCATATGAATTTATAGTCGATGCAAGAGAACAGCCGGCTTCAAGATCTGGAATCAAGACGGTCTTTTCAGGGCATAGAATTGAAGCGGTTTCTGCCATGAAATGTACACCACAAAATACGATAATGTCGGCATCAGTTTTGGCAGCTTCTCTTGATAATGCCAGTGAATCACCTATAAAATCAGCTATATCTTGAACCTCGGGGACCTGGTAATTGTGTGCCAAAATAATAGCGTTACGCTCTTTCTTTAGTGCGTTTATCTGATCGAAATGCATCGATTGGACTAGTGTCATCTGATGCGCTTGTTTTACATAATTATAGATTTAAAGTAGTATAATTTAGGATAACATTGCCTATTTCATGAATGATAAGGGCAATACTTGCCACTTTGATAAAACAGTGACAAGTGCGATAAATTAGTGTAGAAATAGATATATTATATCAAAGTCAACCTAATTTCAAATGCCAACTCATGGATCGTTAACAAAGGCAGGAAAAGTAAGAGGTCAAACTCCCAAGATTGAAGGAAAAAAGCGAGTAAGTCCGATATCAAAATTGAGAAACAAAATAAATTTTGTAAAGAGATTTGAAAAGAGGCGCCAGCCTGGACAAAAAAAGCCGGAACGTCAAGGTAGAAGACGTTAGTCTGAAAACCATTATTTTCTCCTTTCTTAGATTATTTTAGAACTTTATTTTTTGTCAACAGTAAATCCAAATATTGACAAGTGTAATAGCACAATATGAAGAAAGTTGCAGTTATAGGCTATGGGAGCATCGGCAAGGAAATTATCTCATCAGCAAGAAGACATGAGATTCCAAATGCGAAGATTGTAGCGGTATTTGATAACCGACCTGAAGTTGTTAATTCGATTGATAATCAATATCCAGATGTACAATTGTTTTCAGAATTCGATAAATTCTATAATTCTCAAATTTATTCCGCTTTAGATGTCATAATAGAGTGCGCTTCAAAGGATGCTGTTAGAGAATACGGTAAAAAAATAATCGAGTCAAAAAAGGACCTGATTGTTTTGAGTGTGGGTGCCTTTTCAGACAGAGAGTATCTGTCAGAATTACAAAAATTGTCGAACTTGAACAACACCAGAATATTGATACCTACTGGTGCCATTGCTGGACTAGATTCCATTAGGAGTGTAAAAAAATATTTGGACAGTTTATCTATAACTACAACAAAACATCCCAAATCACTTGCAGGAGCACCGTTCTTTAAGAGCTCAAAAGTAAGCTTGGATGATATCAATAGCGAAACTGTCCTTTTCGAAGGTAAAGCATCTACTGCGATCGAATTATTTCCTGCCAATGTGAACGTAGCTGTAGCAACTGCATTGGCAGGAGTTGGTATAGAAAAAACTCGCGTGAAGATAGTAGCAGACCCATCGATATCAGTGAATAAGCATGAAATAGTGGCCAAGGGAAGTTTCGGGGAAATACACATTGTTGTCCAAAACATTCCAAGTCCTACAAATCCTAAGACTAGTTACCTGGCATCTCTTTCTGCCATCGAATGTCTGAGAAGCCTGTGTAACGAAAGTTTCAGAATAGGGACTTGATCTGAACAAATTTTGACAGTTTATATGTGGAATATTTATTTGACAGATTAACTATGAGTTATAACGGATTTAAGACGAACGACATGTTCGGTCCAAAACCAGTAGAAGTAGGAAAGGAATACGACGTGCAGATCACGGAATTAAGTAGGAAAGGAGATGGAATAGCAAGGATACAGCGATTTGTGATATTCGTAAAGAATGGAAAGGTAGGTCAAAACACAAAGATAAAGATAATCCAGGTTGGAAATAGATTTGCGACTGCTGAAATTGTCAACGATTCTGAAAGTCAGAGTCAGACTGAGACAGCATCTGCAAATGCTGAAGCCAATACAGAAACAACTACAGAATAATCAGCCTGCTACAAAATACTTTTGAAATTTTTATTATTTTATATTTTTAAAGAATTTAATTTATTGATTTATCTTTATCGAGTATTATTTTATCAATTGCAATTTCTAATTTAGAAGAGTGGATTGAACAATAACATCATAGCTATTATTGCAATTTCCTTTATTATTGTAGGTTCATTATGGGGA
>DASVGC010000071.1:0-3438 GCA_036379735.1 Nitrososphaeraceae archaeon | reverse complement strand
TATGCAACAATCGCAATTTCAGGAAGTGTAGTTGCTACACTAAGTAGAGTTCTTCCAACGAACCTGGCTCCAAACCTGGTTGCTAGATGTTCAGCACCATATGAGAGTAACCAGCTAGCGAAGGTTAATTCTCCTAACCACATTAACATGACAAGAATGTTATTAGCTTCCAAACAAGATGTGACTACTAATTTTACAGAATATAAATCATAATAAATACGAGTAGAATACCAAGACTTTACCGTAGACGTCGAATGTTATACTAATTTGAAAAAAGTTAAAAATGGATTTTAATGTTGATTGAATCTTTATTCCTAGGTAATTGGTATGTTTGTCATATTGGATATTGGTATTCTAATTTTCAGAACACCATTTGCATAATCTGCCTTGCTTTTTGCATTGTCATCTTCAGGAATAGAATAAGGAAGAGGGATTTTTTTCTCAATCTTCATTGGGCGTTGACTAAAATGCATTGTATGTGATTCCATTTCAATAACTCTCTTTGCTCTCAATGTTAGAATATCTTTAGCAATATTTACATGAATATCTTTCTTCTGGAATCCCGGGATGTCCACTATGATTACCAGCTCCGTACCATCTTCATAAATGTCAACGGGAGGTAAAACGAATTCATAAAATTCTCTTGAACGATTGCCGATTTCCTTCATTATCTCCTTTGCAACGTACCGACTTACACCCATAACTTATCTGTCACATTCTTTCTATAAATTCTTTATTTTCAAACCAAACTGTAAGCCCAATTTTGATGAAATAACATCGGAGTCCACTTCGTCTTACTATTTAATACTGTTAAAAACGTGAAAATATGGAAAACAATTAGTCTGCTATCATAATTGCATGATATCCAGAACTACATTCCGGACAACAGGCATGATCACACAAACATTCTACACAATATCTATGGGCATCGTAAAACGTACATATGCTATCAGAATGGAGACAGTTCTCACAAATCACGAACTTTCTGCATGGATTCGAATCTAATCTATCCACGCTCTCATTTGACTCAATTCATATATTAAGTTTTATAGTTATACTTCATAGCTCTAATTTTTGCGCGAAATAGAACCAAATTAGATGTGGAAACCTTTACAGAAAATGGGCAGATATCTCGCATTTAATAAAAAATAAAAACAATGCATTTTGCAATTCATCAGATCATGAGCGGCTCTGTTCCGACAATTGATAAAATGGCAGGTATTGAACTGTACACCACACGTTTTGCAGGGATAGGAGGATCAATAAAGGTAAAAAACGAAGACTTCAGGGTTGTTGAATTGTTATCAGAATCAATTTCAAAGGACATTTCTCAAAAACCTGACAAGTCCTACCGATTTCCATTATTACTACTAAACAAGAAAGGATTGGATTCTAATCATGCAATTATGGAGATATTTGATGAGCTGGGAACAAGAATCAGAGTTCTAGGAATTAAAGATGCAAGGGCTGAGACTGTGCAATACGCCACCTGCGAGGGTAACAAGTACAATGATGGCAAAACTAGGCATACTGCTTTATCACTAGCTGGATACACAAGATATTCTATAAGGAAATCTCATATCATGGGAAACCAATTTGAGATATATATTACAAATCCATCACGAAGTGATATTTCAGACTTTATTACCGAGATAAAGAATATACCAAATTATTATGGACTTCAACGGTTCGGCAGCGAAAGGCTTGTTACCCATTTGGTAGGACGAGAAATTGTTAGAAGGGACTTTAAGAAGGCCGTAGAAATATTTTTGTGTCATACAACAGAATATGATACTCAGTTTAGTAAAGAAATACGAGCACAATGTATGGATCCAGGAAATTATAGACAAGTACTTAGGATGATTCCAAAAGGCATGGATCTTGAGCGTAATTTGCTTAGATCGCTTGCTAACGGCAAGGATTACATTGGGGCATTAAGGTCTATTCCCATTAACATACGACGCTTGTTCGTTCACGCATACCAGGCATTTGTTTTTAACAGATGCATGAGCGATATGATTAGAAATGGAGAATCAATTACATCATGTACAAAGAATGATTTTTGTTTCAAGTTAGAAAATAAGTTGACATTGGGAAAATTAATGCGGTATCTTGAGAAGGACAGTGATGAATTAGTTCCCGCAATGCATCTGCCTGGATATTCATTCAAATCAACTGAGGGTCGATTTGAAAGAAAATTATCTGGAATCCTGAAGGAGGAGAATATTGAACCAAAGGATTTCTATTTGAAAGAAATGCAAGAATTGAGTGTAGAAGGTGGATTTAGACAATTACCTTTAATGGTAAATGACTTTTCTTTTTCTGGTAATCTTCTAATAAATTTCAAAATACCCGTAGGTGCATATGCGACTATTTTGTTGCGCGAGTTAATGAAACCTACCGACCCAATAAAATCTGGCTTTTAACTCAAGGATGTCAAATCTATGATGTCTGAGTCTATTTTTGATCAAATTCCTGCAAAAAAAGATGGAATGTGCTCAAAATTGTCTGCGAAATATAAATATGACTTTTATGCATTGAGGAACGATGCTCGGTGGTAGGAACTTCCATAAAATCATAGAAGACGAATTGATCAAGGCTTCGAAGGAATTAGCATTAAATTATGATCAGAGCGGGATACATGTCTCTGAAATAACTCGTTGCAGTAGATTGTCCTATTTCGAAAGGATGGATCCTTTCGTAGATGAATCTTCAAATGCATTGCGAAACATATCCAGAGGATCCGTTACAAAGTTATTAAATGGGAAAACCAAACAGTACAAGGTTGATGATCTTACAATTCACGCTACTGTTGACTTATTAGTGTCTAATGATTTGGTAGTAAATCTTATACCGGTTTCGAAACTACCCGATTATCCTCACCCAAATGATCTTCTTTATGCTAATGCATGCATGTTTATTTTTGAAATCCACGGCGGTTTCATAGTTTACTTTACTCCCGATGGCAAATTTGCTGAATTCAGTGTTTCCTCAAGTAAGCGAATGTTTGAGCAAGTTGTAAGAAGAGCACGTATTTTACATCTATTGCTTAAAGAAAAAAAGACACCAGTTGTTGAGCCAAGTGAGTTGTGTTTTTCATGCAAGTATTATCAAAGATGCTTTGGGCAACAAAAGGAGTCAGAACATTTGCTAGACATCTTAGGAATTGGAAAGAAAAAATAACGTCAGGTTACTTGCTTTTCTTCTCTTGCTTGTTGAACAATTTTATTAATCCTTTTTGTCCTAGCCCCAAACAAGATTCCAGTGAAAATTACAAAAGCACCTGTTGCAATCCCATACATCAAGACTAAATCCGCCATATCATCATAGATTTATTTCATTAACATTTAATTTTTTCTAAAGAGTTCAGGGAGCTGACGGACGTGTATAGTTTATGTTAAATATTTGTTCTCCGCCAGTGGCTTGGAAGCTACCTGT
>DASVGC010000070.1:0-4023 GCA_036379735.1 Nitrososphaeraceae archaeon | reverse complement strand
TGCGATAGTTTCTTAAATCCTTGCTCCTTGAATTTACTGAACATTTCAGAAGTTGAAAAAAATGATGGACAGGGATTTGTTTGAAGGTTTGCAAACATTCATTATTTTTTGACTCAAACTCCCATAAATTACTATTAAGACATAACTCCCATTAACTTACCAATTTTATTCTTATAAAATAATTGATTGGTGCCGATGAAAGAAAAGTTTGGCACCAATCTTCATCCGTGCAAGTCAGATGGAAAATCAATCCCGTAGAAAAATTATAAAAAAATTGCTTATCCTCCAGTAAGTTTTCTGACAACTGAATTTCACTTTTCATAAATTGACAGAAGTATTAGTTCATTACACGTTATTATCTGCTGAGTTCCAAAACCTATCCTACAACGCAGAATGATACTAAAGATTTTATATTTCAATGATAAGAATTCAAGTACTCCGATTTGAACGACATACGTTACAATATTTCATCACATACGAAGGAAGAGATGAGGGCGAGCTGTGAACTAGTAACGGAGAGTTTTGGCCAGGAGATGGGAAATGCATTTGAGAAACGGTACATATGGCAATTTCTTGAAAACCCCGCAGGGTCAGGAATCATTCAAATGGCTTACGACGGAAATAAACTAGTTGGACAATTATGTTCAATTCCTTGTAACTATGTGTTGATGAACAAATATCATGTAACCGCAACTGCTGGAGAGTGGCTTTGTGTTTCCCAGCATTATAGAGGGAAGGGGTTAATGTTAGAGCTACTTAATAGGAGGGCTAAATTAGAGAATCCGTTTCCTTTCGTATTGGATTCCCCTAACAAAAACTCGTTGAATGGATTTGTTAAATATAAATGCCATACCTTATCAGTCAAGCAGTTAATACGGCCTGTTAAATTGTCTCAATGTTTTGCATATAAGAAGATCCCTCGACAGATAATGAGTCCATTTGATAAGATTTGGCAATTGAAGGACAGAGCAGAGAATGATGGAGCGGCGATTGAAGAATACACTTCAGCATTTGATAATGAATTCAACGAATTGTTTGAAACTGCAAATGATAATATTGTGATAAGACAAGTTCGCAACGCAGAGTTCTTGAACTGGAGATATAGAAAGGCGCCAGGGAGGACATACAAGACCATAATTTCCAAAGGAAAAGAGGGGAAGATTCTTGGTTATATTATCATTAGTTTGTCCAGAATACACGGCATAAGTATTGGCCTTATTATGGACTTTTGGACTAAGAATGAAAAAAGCGGAAAAGATCTAGTACGATATGCATTAAGGTATCTTTGGAATAATGACGTCGCACTTGCGTCTGCGATCAGTTCTCCTAATTGCTTAGAATATCGTTCGCTCAAAAGTGAAGGTTTTTACAATTGGCCCAGGATTGTATGTCCAAATCCAGTCAAACTCTTTATAAAACCTCGTGAAGAAAACAGAGTACAAATCGATCAACATGTACTATTAAATTCAAACAATTGGTTTATCATGTTTGGAGACTTTTACTTTAATTAATTTTGAATTCAATTTAATATGAGCCGAAAGATAACGTGTCATCTTATTAGTCGTTTCTGAAGCGGATTGGTAAAAGTTAGTGGTTATTCTTTTTGGCTAGTTTACATATGCTTTAATAATACCCATTTACAACCTTTTTTGGACGATGAAAAATCAACGAAGAATCGGTGAATTAATTACTATATGTAGTGGAATTGGTTTAGCCATTGCCGGATTAGTTGTTAATGTTCCGCCAGTGTCGTATGGTGGATTATGCATCATGGGGCTTGGAGTAATCTCTGTATTCTGGCGATAGCTCTTGTCTTTACATTACTGAAAGGGCAAATCAGTCATGATTTAAGATTTTAGCAAATACCGACCTATTTGATTTGTGTTGTAACTGTGGATGAAATTATTCTTTCAAGGTCTACTGATAGATTTGTATTTGGGGAAAAATTCAGAAATTTTTTAGCTTTAGCAATATCCGCGCAGCTTACATTGATATCAGCTTCTTCATTTCCCTCTTTGTAAGAAGGTTCTAAATCAAGCCCACTCAGATTAATCATTTGTTGGCACAGATCCTTTATAGTCGTTGCCACTCCTGTTCCTATGTTGAATATCAACGGAGATGCGGAATCAAGTCGATCATTACCTTCTTCCATAGCTTTGATTGATAACAACATGGCATCAACAACATCATTTATAGAAACAAAATCACGTTGCTGCGATCCAGTACCGTAAATAATAGGGGCAAGTCCCATAGAAAGCCTTTTGGCAAATTTTGTTATTACACTCACGTTACCAAATTGGGTATCTCCATATGCATTAAAAATCCTAAGTGAAATGGCGTTTCGAATCTTTTTTGAGTTCATATAAGATGTAACATGCTTTTCAGCAAGCAGTTTGCTAATTCCATAAGGCGATATCGGCTTTAATTGATGATTTTCAGTTATGGGTATTTTAGTAGGATGGCCGTAAACTGCTGCGGATGAAGCAAAAACGAAATTATCAATCTGATTATTTGCACAGGCGTCAAGTATGTTGATAGTACCTTTTACATTTACATCCATGGTTTTGTCAGGATATTTTATAGAGTCTTCAACATTAACCAAGGCAGCCAGATGAACACATGTGTCTATTTCATGATTCTTGAATATATCAAACGCAGATTCCTTTTTAGTTATATCTAAATTGTGATATGAAACTCGATGATCCTCAGTTTCGTTTACTTTAAAAAAATAATCTCTTGGACCATTCTTGTCCGTGAGTATTAGCTCATAATTTTTATCGTTCAACAAAGAATTTACCAAAGCACGTCCAATGAAGCCTCCAGCACCCGTCACCAATACTGTCTTCATGTCTTTGGAGATTTTTGCATGATTCTCATATATAGCCTATTCTAGAATTTTCTTCGGATTCAGTTCACCGGATTGCCACTCACTAGAAAGTACGGCCTGATGACATTTTGATAGGAAGGCATCTCATATAGGAACTTGATTTCAATTACACTTACCTTAGAAAGCGAAAAACAACCTACTTTAGGGAATTCGCTAGATATTCAAAGGTTTGATGCATTCCACTTAATGATTGTGACCATGATCCATATGTTCAAAATTTAGATCGCACTTTGATCGCACATATTAGAGGGAAACTTGCGATTTCAAATAATATTGTCATGTGTACAAATGGGTCTTTCGAATCGACCAAATAATGAGTGCGGTACCCACTATTGTCGATACAATAAGCGCAATATTACTTGAACTAAATATGATACTTTGGAGTGGAACGTCAAGTCCTCGCTTTCTGACATCAGCAGATATGTCGCCCGGAAGCTTGATCTCTTGTTTCGACTGCGTTCGCTTTCCATCACTATCGAAAGATTCCAGATAACTTATGTGCTGAGTCTTTGTTCCTTTTCTATAAGATTCTTTAAAATCATCGATGAAATCAAATCTAACTGTCACATTTCCAGATCTTTCCAACGGAGAATAAGTAGATTCCCCGTAAAAGTTTGCCTTTTCGAACTTTAAATCTCCTTCTAGGATTATCACTGGATTCTTTATTACCACTGGAATGGATTCTAAAGGAGCCTCAACCATAACTTTATTGAATAAAATTGTCGATTCAGCATCCGGTACAATGGTATTATTCGACGAACCATTAGATATCAGAATCTTAACCGGATTATTTTTATTACCATTGTTTAGTATCCTTAGTGTCATATCAGTTTCACTTGGTAGAGATACTTGCATATAGTCATTCTGGGATTGAGTTTGGGGTAAAATCGCTGAACCCGATGAATTAATAATTACCTCGTATTGACCGGACAACTCTAAATTCGTTATGTTTTGCTTCTGAGATAAAGTTTTCAGATTTCCATTTTTGTCTATTATGGAAATCGTTTCTACTTTAAGTATATATGGTTTCATTGAACCGTTAGTTAGTGAAAATGAAGAGCCGTTTATGTAAAATTTGCCTGAAATTTCTACATCTCCTATGAATCGTTTGATTGGTTCTGAAGTACTTTGCGGAA
>DASVGC010000069.1:0-3165 GCA_036379735.1 Nitrososphaeraceae archaeon | reverse complement strand
ACAACAAAATCTGGAGTGTAGTAATTTGCTCTAGTATACCAGATAATTGGCTGTGACTTGTAAGGAATATTGTTTGCTGCCAATCTAAAAGCTAATTTCCTTTCATAGTACGTTGGCCTAGGAACTTCCATCAGATACGTCTAAAGTTTTTACAATTCTTTATTAATTATTGTATTTATTAATTAATATTAGTAGCAAGTCTCCTGTATGGTAAGGGGCTTTTTTCGGCCAGCCCCGTATTTGGCCTTTCCCCTCTACCGCAATAGTGTTTCGGGGAACGGGACAGAAACCCGAGACACCATTTATACAGAAGATAACTAACTAGGCACTCAATAGTATAATACGATTACAATTTGAGCTGCTAGATACTGACTAAATTTAAAAATAAACAACTTTACTTTTTTATCTCTACATCAAACCAAGTTGTCTCATCATTCCTACAGTATCAAAAGATAAATTTTCTTCAACTATTCTGCCGCCCGTCCAGTGAGCGACCGTGTAGAAATCTATCTCAAATTTCTTGTTTGTGGCTGGAATCAACTTGCCATCAAGACCTTTCATTAGACCTTTGTGAGTTCCGGTAAAATTGGCGATAGAACAAGTCCAATCACCCTCACCGAAGAAGACTTTGTACGGATTGTTCTCGACATGATTGTCCGGAAATGCATTGAAAAAATACTCTCCTTCAATCTTGTGCTCTTTTATTCCTACAGTCGGTGGCTGTCCTGGCCATCTTACTATCACGTCATCAGCATGACGATCGCAAAAAGTTTCCCAGTCCTGCGAATTCCATGCATCATCTAAAGTCTTCATAAGCATCATGTTTTCTTTTACACCCATGAATAATATATCACTGAAAAATAGAAAAGTCTTTCAGATTACCATCATATTCAACTCATTAATCGAGTCTGCATCTGAAAAGTAAATAATAACAGATTAGCAATTACAAATGTCTTTGAAACGAAAATATGCTATTGTCGATGCACCGTCCATATTGGGATTACGCCCTACAGGTGTTGAGCTTCTTCCAAAAACGTTAAGGGAAGCAGGTTTAGTGGAAAGATTAGACGCTGAATATTGTGGAGAAGTTACACCCTCAACGGCATATGACAGTAGTAGAGATGGAACAACCAAACTATTGAATCCTACAGCTATCAAAGATTACTCCATAGGACTAGCAGATTCGATAGAGCTTTTACTTCAAGACAATAAATTTCCAATAGTCATTGGAGGTGATTGCAGTATCCTAATTGGGAATGTTCTAGCTCTAAGACGTTTGGGTAGATATGGACTGTTTTTTATAGACGGACATGCAGATTTTTACTTACCCCAAGAATCTCCAACTGGTGAGGTAGCAGACATGGACTTGGCAATAGTGGCAGGCCATGGTCCTGATATTCTAACCGACATTGACCATCTTGAGCCACTTGTAATGGAACAAGACATAGTAGTGTTTGGATATCGCGATGCAGAACAATCTGCAACGTATGGATGTCAAGACATTAAGAAAACCACGATGATGAAGGCTATAGAACTAGAAGATGTGAGAAGGTTAGGATTTCAAAATGCCGCTAATTTAGGTATAGCAACGCTTCTCAAGAATGAGCTTGCTGGGTTCTGGATTCATCTTGATGCTGATGTATTAGATGACTTTATCATGCCTGCAGTTGATTATCGTTTACCAGGTGGAATAACATTCTCAGAATTAAGTAATTTATTAAAGTTATTGCTAATGTCGAAGAAAGCAATGGGTATAAGCCTGACTATCCTTAATCCTTCTCTTGATATAGATGGGACTATTACCAGAAATTTCTTGTCAAGTATTATAGAAGGCCTATCCTAATTTGCTATAACCTACTCAATTCATTAAAGTTAATTCCGACTTTATTCTAGGATTTCAGGTTCGACTAGTCTTATTAGGTTATTCAGTGACTGTTGCCATCCTACATAGCATGCTTCAAGAGGAATGATAGTTGGCAAACCTTCTTGTACAATGTTCAATTCTGTTCCTAGTGAAACCTCTTTCAAAGTTACAGTTACTTGAATTTCTCCAGACAAGTTAGGGTCATCAAAATTATCCGTATAACGCAACCGTTCATTTTCAACCAGCTCTCGGAATTCTCCACCAAATGACATGCTCTTTTGAGTAGTAAAGTTTGTAAAAGACATCTTGTAGGTTCCTCCTACTTTTGCGTTCATGTGGTGAACGTTACATGTATAACCATTGGGTGGTAACCACTTGGCCATGGCATCAGGGTCAAGAAAGGCACGATAAACTTTCTCTGGTTTTGCGGTTAGTACACGATATAAACGAACAGTGTTAGTAGACATACGCTTCCTACCGCAATATACTATTAAAGTATTATCTGCACACTATTCCTAGACAAGATATATAATAGTCATGTCCGGACTCCAAATTAACTAATTATCTACATGACTATCTCAATTTGTAAATTTGATTGTTTCTATAGTCTCTTCTAGTTTCCCAAGATTAGTATCATATGCTGAAGTAGTTGAAGAAGGATCGCCGGACATTGCCGAATAAATTACTCCAACAAACTTGCCACTTTCAAGCTGAATGTCATAATTCTTTGTCTTTGTTATAATCTTTCCAGCTGAACTTTCCATTGAGCATTCCGTAACTGACACTTGAGCATTTTTTCCAGCAAGGTTTACTGCTTCTGAGGACAAGGTCTTGCAATTCAATTTTGGCATATCTGTCATATTCATTTGCATATCCATTGAACCCGTAGTGTTATTGCTGATAAATGGGGAAGTTACGTTTGTTGAATCCATTTTCGATGGATCGCTCATTGATACCATAAATGTAGCAGTTGTATGAAGACCTTCGGTTGAATTGAGAGTTTGATCAAGTCCACCATCAAATAAGACCATCACATTGGCAGAACCAGGTGCCGAAGTTTCCATTCCAATTAACCCTTCTGCAAGCGTCATTTCAAGTCCAAACTCTTGATTAATGTATTTTCCCTCAACTTGCTTTGGTAGCTGAAAACCTCCAGGCAATTGAGGAATCTCTTGCATATTTGGCATCTGAAGTGAAGTGGTTTGAAATTCTTGAGGAGTAGTTTGAGAATAAACTTGATTCATATGATATGATCCAATTCCACTTGCAGGTAAAATCAAAAGTATAAATCCAAATAGAAC